>JBQCEW010000373.1:0-13906 GCA_051959815.1 Solirubrobacterales bacterium | reverse complement strand
GGTTGTCGCTCACCTCGCGGACGAAGGCGTGGAAGCCCGCCCGTATCTTCGCCTCCGAGCCGCACTCGCATATCCGAGCGGCGAGGATCTCGCGCACCGTGTGGCGGACGATCAGGTCGTAGGTGGCGCGGAAGCAGTCCTCCTTGTCGGCGAAGTTCTCGTAGAACGTGTGGCTGGAGACCCCTGCCGCCCTCGCGATGCCGGTGACGGTGAGCGCCTCGTAGCCACCTTCGTCCACGAGCTCGGTCGTCGCGGCGTGGATGCGGGCACGCTGGTGCTCCGCCACCTTCGCGCTCGCATGGCCGGGACGCGGCTTCAGTTTCCGGAATCGAGCCTCGGCACCGCGATCTTCCCTCTGCGCACGATCACGCCTCAAAATTCCTGCCTCTCGATGACTCAAAGGCGACAAGCCGCTATGTACGGGATTTGGTCTATTTGATAATACTAAATAGTACCTAGATAAGATTTAAGTCTTTCCTCAACGTAGCGATGCGAGTCCCGCATAACAGCCGAACTGGATGAGACCCGGGGCTGAGGGGGGGTCCGTCACCGGCAGGGAAGGTCGAGACAGTGGCTGCTCAATTGGCATAGAGGCGATGGCGCCGGGAGCCCTGAAGCGCGCTACGTGGTCGGCGACTCCGGCCCGCCGCGGCTGCCGATCGCATTCAGGCCTCGATGGACCAGATTCGTCCCGTGAGCGCCTTCCGGCTGAACTTCTAATCCGACGGTCGCTGGTTCGAATCCAGCCGGGGGCACTGAAATAAGCAGCTTCTATCGGAAAATCAGCAGTGGCCTGACTCCGAGGGTCACCTGCTCGACACCGAGGGTTAGCTCCTCGTCGTCCACATTCTTGCTTCTGATCTCCGAAATCGGGAGTGCCCCCGGGGATCGGGCTTCAGCCAGTGTCCGAGCCTTTTTTACTCTTTTGCGCTTAATCCACCGATAGCTTGGAGGGATCTCCCCTTCGTCTCTCGACCCATTTGACGGTTCTTCCTCGGGGTAATTCGCTCGGCCTCCCACAATGGTCAAGCACTCAGCGTCGCTCGTTTGTCGCTTGACGAGCTGCTCGGAGTTCGCGGCCTTCCATTCAGCTTGTCCGACTACCGTGGCGGTACGGGCGAACTCATCTAGCCGGTCGATCAGCAGGAATCCTGGGCGTAGCTCAAGCGCAACGGGCCCGATGTGAACGTCGACCTTCTGTCGAAGCACGTCTACCACGGCGACAACTCGCGATTTCCCGCCGAGGGCTCTAACGCGCTCACCTTGAGCGGCAGCCACTGGATCCCAGCCCAGGAGACGATCGAGAAACGTCGGAGGAGATGCCGCCATGAGTAGTCGCTTGTCTCCGCTCAAGCCACCAAGTCGTGCACGAAAACGCACGAGCATTCCCTCGTTGACGTCCCGCAAACTGTCGTCGACGTCCGCAATGCCATCTCGGCGATCCAGCTCCCTTATGAATCGATCTACCTGGGAGTGAATCGTTGCCCGTAGGCGGACCTCTTGCCTTGCTTGGCGATTACTCCTTGCTCCAAAGTTGATGCCCACGCCCAACACCGAGAAGTTGGCTCCGGCGTCCCCTCCGAGTTCCTTGACTACGGTTTCCAGTCTCTCTGCCTCTTCCCCACCCAGAACGCCGCTGAGGCCGTTCAAAACCTCGACACCGTCGAGATACAGGAAGCGGCGATAAACCGGCTTGAATTTCGCGGGTGACGCCATCGGAAAGTCATTTTATGACTAGTTAGAGGCTGGTCCGTTCGCAAACCTGATCCGAAATCGGTCTGCCCCGGACGTGATCGGATTGGAGATAGTCTTCGCGAATGGGGAGGCAGCGCCTATCTCTGGTTGCGGTTGGTTTCTTGGTCGCGGTCATGCTGCTGGCCGTGACCGGTGTGGGGCGGGCGGAGCTGCGGGGTGGTGGCAAGTTCGAAGTCCAGCGGGCAAACGCCGTCGGCTTCTTGCGTCTCGGGAAGGAGAGGGGTTACGAGGTCCTCCTCTACATGCCCAGCGATCGGGTTGTCATCTTTGATGCGCTTCGTTTTGGAAAGTCGAAGGGCGGCTCTCCCTATGCCACGTACAGCATCTACGCCGCGCGCAATCTGGGGAATCTGGAGCATGGCGTGGTGCGGGCGCGGTTCGGCTCGTTGGGTCGGGTCTCTCTGCGGTTTCGGCCGAGCGGGCAGATACGCAAGCGCGATCCGCAGTCAGGGTGCGAAGGAGGGCCAGGGATCACCGAAGAGGGCAGGTTCGTCGGTCACCTCAGCTTCCGTGGGGAGGGCAACTACTTCCACGTCTCTTCCGCCGGGGGCGAAGCCTCTATCGCTCACTCGCCTCGCCTCAGGTGTGAGAAGGGACAGGCGGAGGAACCCCAGCCGAGATCGTTGCGGAAGTACGTCGCGCCCACTCCTCTGCTCCCCGACAATCACAGCATCGCCCTCCTCTACGCGTCCACTCGCAGCCACGGGCGCTATGTCGGGATCACGGCCGTGCACCCGGAAGAGTTCCCGCCCGGGGCAGACGTCCAACTGGGGATGGTCGAAGCGAAGCACGGGATGGCGATCGGCCATGGCGTTTACCTCGGCGGGCCTGCGGGGACGCTGCTCACCAGCCTGCCCGGAGAGCGCCCGGCCACGGCCACGCTGGCGCCGCCGGCGCCGTTCTATGGGAAAGCCGCCTATTCGGAGGAGTCCGATTCCTGGACCGGCACCCTCGGTGTCAAACTCGCCGGGTTGAAGCTTCCGCTGACCGGACCCGCCTTCCACGTTCACCTCTGCGTCACCAACCCCTTGAGAGACAGGGACGGTTGCGAGTTCTTCAAGACGGAACCGCCGCCTGACGAGAGGCCGGCGCGCCTGGGGAGGGCACTGGGGTGAGGATGCGACTGGCCGCTGTCGCGCTGCTCGCGCTTGCCGCTCTCTCCTGCCTTCCGGGGAGCGCTGGGGCCAAGGTCGGGCACGGCCGGCCGCCGGCCAGGCAGTGGCTCGACGTCGACCTCGAAGGCTCCAACGGCTACTCGATTCACGTCAGCGTAAATCCACACGGGTACCTGACCGTGCTGGTGAGCAAGGAAGGGTTCGCCGCCGAATACATAACCCGGGACCTTCTTCCCGACACCGATCGGGTGAAGGCGAAGCTGCTCGGCCTGGGCACGATCTCGGTGCGGTTTCACCCGCGTGGGCAGGTCCGTCACCCCTTGCTCCCCTGCGGGAAGAAGCGCCCGACGGTGCAGCCGGGGGTGGTCCGCGGGACGATCGAGTTCGTCGGCGAGCGGAAATACACCCAGGTCGAGGCGCATGAAGCCGAAGCGGCGGTCGAAGAACCGACGAGCTGGCTCTGCCGGTACGGAGTGAAATCCGAATCGGACCCCCATGAGCGTGAGTGGGACAGCAAGTTCCTGGCCAGCGACGAAGGGGTCTATTTCCTCGCACGGAGGTACCGGCCCGGCTTGATCGAAGGCGGCCAGGTCCTCTTCTGGGCCGAAACGGGAGTGGCGTACGAAACGGCTTTCGGCCGCGTGCCCCTCACCATCCGCAGGCATATAAGGGTCGCCGCTCCCGTCTCCACTTTCCTCGACGCTCGCCCCGAACACCTGAGCGTCTCGCCGCCTCCGCCGTTCAGCGGCACCGCCACCCTCGCTCGCACTCCCGAATCCGTCTTCACCTGGGAAGGCGACCTCTCGGTTCGGTTCCCGGGCCTCGACCCGATCCCCTTGGCCGGCCCCAGCTTCGAGTCCGACTACTGCCTGCGGGAAACGGGTTGCTTCCGCCAGAACGTCGAATCCCGCTGATCGAGCAACAGGCGCTTGCGGCGGCGCGTGCGGTCGCGGCGGGCCAGGGTGTGGCGTGTGAGCGGGCGGTGGTGGTCCATGCGGGGAGCAACGTGCTCGTTCACCTGCGGCCCTCGCCGGTTGTGGCGCGGGTGATGACGGGGACGGCGGTTCTGCATGACGATCCTGGGGTGTGGCTGGAGCGCGAGGTATCGGTGTTGAGTTTCCTGGCGCCCAGCGGTCTGGCGGTCGCTCCGAGCTCGTTGATTGCGCCGGGCCCGTATGAGGCAGGTGGGCTATGGATGACCTTCTGGGAGTGGGTGGAGCATCGGAGGTCGGCTGACCTCAGCGACGGCGCGGAGCGGCTTGGTCGTGCACTGCGGGATCTGCACGACGCCTTGATGGGGTTCTCGGGGGAGCTTGGCGAGTTTGTCGATCTCCAGCACGACATCGAGCGGTTGCGCCGGCAACTGCAGCCCACGGCGACGCTTAGTGCCCAGAAGATCGACTCTCTGGGCGAGCGGCTGCTCGCGCTGGGCGAGACGGTATTCGGCACGTCCCTGCCAGCGCAGGCGCTGCATGGGGATGCGTCGCTGATGAACCTGCTCTGCACCTCGGAGGGCTTGGTCTGGAACGACTTCGAGGACACCTTGAGGGGACCGGTCCACTGGGACGTCGCCGGTTACGCGATCAGCCTCGAATATCGCGGGGCGGACTCGGCCTTCGTCCAGCGGGCGCTTGACGCCTATGGCTGGGTCGACAGGGAGGAGCTCGCGCCTTTCACGGAAGCGCACGAACTCTATGACGAGATCTGGCAGCTTTACGACGCCCAGCGCCATTTCCTGAGCGACGTCGTGTGACAGTTCCTACGCATGGCCATCCGTTGCGGCTGGGAGAGTGGCGCAAATGGAGCTGGAGCGAAGTTGGCGGCGGCAGGTCGTCGCGGCAGTGGTTGCCGTTGTGGTCACCGTTGGGCTGAGCGCTTGCGGAGGCTCTGGGGACGAAGGGAAAGAGGGAGGGGTGTTGCGGGCGACGTTCGGGTCGTTTCCGGACTACCTCGATCCGGCCCTGTCCCATTCTGAGGAAGGGTGGACGGCGATCTACGACACCTACGTCCCCCTGTTGACTTATAGGCACGCTGACGGGAAGGCAGGCAGCGAAGTGATCCCGGGGCTGGCGCGCTCGCTGCCGCAGGTCAGCGACGGGGGCAAGACGTATGCGCTCAGGTTGCGTGGCGGGCTGCGCTATTCGAACGGCGATCCGGTCAAGGCGTCGGACTTCACCCGGGCGGTGGAACGGGTTTTCCTCCTCAACTCCAGCGGCTCGCCCTTCTACGCCGACATCGTCGGCGCCGAAAACTTTGCGAAGACGAAGCACGGGGGGATCCGCGGCATCGTCACCGACGACCGGACCGGCGAGATCACGATCCACCTCGAGCGCCCGCGCGGGACCTTCGCCCAGGAGCTGGCGCTGCCGTTCGTCGCCCCGGTTCCGCCCGGGACGCCGAACGAAGACCTCTCGGCCGATCCGCCTCCCGCCACCGGCCCCTACGAGATCGTCTCCTCGAAACCGGGCCGGAGCTGGTCTTATGCGCGCAACCCCTTCTGGGCGAATGCCAATGCGAAGGCGATGCCGCAGCTTCCGAGCGGGCACGTCAACCGGATCGAGGTGACGGTACTGCGCAATCCCTCGACCCAGGTGAACGATGTGGAAACCGGGCGATCCGACTGGATGGAGAACCCGCCCCCCGCCGACAGCTACGCGCGGGTGAAGGACAAATACGAAGGCACTCAGTTCCGGGTCGAGCCGACGGAGAGCACTTACTTCTTCTGGATGAACACGACCCAGCCCCCGTTCGACGACGTGCGCATCCGCCAGGCCGTCAACTACGCGCTCGACCCGCGGGCGCTGGAACGCATCTACGCCGGGCAGCTTGTCGGGACGCAGCAGATCCTGCCGCCGGGGATGCCGGGCTACGAGCACTATGTGCTGTACCCGCACAGCCTCTCGAAGGCGAAGAAGCTGGTGGCCGAAGCCAACCCCGCCGACCGCGAAATCACCGTCTGGACCGACAACGAACGCCAGCAGGAAGAAGCGGGCACCTACTACGCGAGCGTGCTCGAAGAACTCGGCTTCGACGTGAAGCTGAAAGTGCTGAACGCGGACAACTACTACTCGGTCGTCGGCAACGCCTCGACTCCCGACCTCGATACCGGTTGGGCGAGCTGGTTCCAGGACTATCCGCACCCCAACGACTTCTTCCAGCCGATGCTCTCCGAAGAAAGCATCTTCCCGACCAACACCTCCAACCTCCCCCGCATCGCGGTGCCGAAGCTGAGCGCGAAGATCGCCGAACTAGCCGAACAGCCGCTGGACGCACAGATCGAAGCCGAATACGCGTCTCTGGACAAGGAATTCATGCGCCTGGCGCCGTGGGCGCCGTACGGCACCAGCACCGTCCCCACCTTCGTCTCCTCGGCGATCGACCTCGATCAGGTCATCTACAACCCGACCTTCAACCAGGACCTGACCAGCTTCCGCTTCAAGTGAGCCTCATTTGCTGGCCGTCGCCGTCGCGCTCGTGAAGCCGGTCGAGGCGGCGGTGATCGTGTGGGTGAAGCTACCGGTCGATGGCGCCGTGTAGGTGAATTCGGTGGTGGAGATCGCGGGGCCGGTTTCGGGGGTGGCGAGAGGGGAACCGGTGATGGTGCCGCCGCTGGTGACAGTGACGGCGATCGATTTGGCGCCGGTGTTGGAGACGATGTTGCCGACGCTGTCGGTGATCGCGACCTTGGCTTTTACGGTGCCGGAGTTGCCGAGGGCGGTGATCGTGCAGGTGAAGAGGCAGGGTGAGCCGACGGTGCCGGCGCTCGCTTTCGTTTCGATCAGGCCGAGGCGGGAGGCGGTCCCGGCCGAGACGGTCAGGGAGAGGGGGGCGGAGGTGGAGATCGTGCCGTCGCTGGCGGCGATCGCGGCGGTTTCGACCTTGTTCAGCTTCGCGAAGCCGTTTTTCGAGGAGGCCGGAGTGGCGACGCCGGAGCTGAAGCTGAGCGACGTCGCCGAGCCGAAGTTGACCGCGGTGCCGGCGCTGTTCACCACCGTCGGCAGGGCGCCGCTGGGGCTCGCCGAGGCGCCGGCGAAGGTGATGTTCTTCGAGCCGGTGTAGCCGGTCGCCGTGTTGCCGTAGACGTCCTGGGCGGTGGTGGTGATGTTGAACCCGGTGGCCGCCACCGGCGTCAGGGTGGAGGAGCTGAGAACGAGCTTCGTTGCGCTGCCCGCCGCCACGGTCACGGTCACGGCGGTCGGGGTGGTAATCGTCCCTTCGGTTGCTTTGACGCTGGTCGAGCCGCTCTTGTAGAGCTTCATCCCGCCGCCGCTGCCTTCGCTCACGCGGGCGACGCCGGCGGCGAAGCTGATCGTGGTGGCGGCGCCGAAGGCGACGTCGGCTCCCGTCGAATCGCTGACGGTGGGGACGTTGCCGCTGGGGCTGTTGGAGGCGCCGGAGAAGACGAGGCTGTGTGGGCCGGTGTAGGAGGTCGCGGTGTTGCCGTAGGTGTCCTGGGCGGTCGTGGTCAGTTCGTCGACCGCGCCCGCGTTCGGCGTCGCCGAGGCTGCGGTGAGCACGAATTTCGAGGCAGTGGTGGGGGCGACGGTGATCGTCGGGGGTTCCGGGGTAGTGATCGACCCTTCGGTGGCGACGATGCTCGCGGTGCCGGCCCGGTAGAGCTTCAGCACGCCGTTCTTGCTCGAGGAGACGGTCGAGACGCCGTTGGTGAAGGTGAGCGCGGTTGCGGTGCCGAAGTTGGTCGCGGTTCCGGAGCTGTTGGCGACGGTGGGGTTGGTCCCGCCCGGCGAGGCGCTGGCGCCCGAGAAGGTGAGGGAGTGGGAGCCGGTGAAGGTCGTGACAGTGCTGCCTTTTTCGTCCTGGGCGGTGATCGTGAGGTTGCTCGAGCCACCGGCGACGATGTTGGTCGCACTCGCCGAGACGACGAACTTGGCGGCGGCGCCGATCGTCACTTTCGCCGTTTTCGCGCCGCTCCTCGTTTCCCAGGTGTGCCAGAGCGCCGTTACTTCATAGCTGTGTTCGCCGATCGGGACGGTCCCGTCGGTGCAGGTGGTGACGGCGGCTGGCGCGGTGGAGTCGGGGCAGTTGCCCGCGGGTTTACCGCCGTCGCGGGTGACGTAGTAGCTGACGCTGCCTTCGCCGGGGGGCGTCACCGCGCTCCAGGTGAGGGTGACGGTTCCACCCGCCGCCGGCGTCGCCGCGGTGATCGACGGCGTCGGCAGCGTCGTCACCGCCGCCGCGACGTTGCCGGTGCCGCCGGCGGAGAAGTAGGCGAGGGCGCTACCCGCCAGAGTGAGGCCGGCCGCAGCGGCGAGGCAGCCGGCGAAGCCGCTGAGGCGGACCCGCCTCACCCTCGCGCCTCGCCGCTGAAGAGGAGGTGGACGCTGGTCCCCTGGCAGGCGTTCTGGTCAACCGACAGTTCGCGCAGCGCCAGCGTCGGCGCCGTCGCACCCGCGTTCGGCAGGCCGGCGGAGCCACCTGCCGGGATGCTCAGCGGCGCCACCGGCGAGAGGCTCGATGGGATGACGGCGAAGTTGGGGTCGCCGGCGCAGCCCGGCGAGTCGGGGGAGACTACGACGGTGAGGCTCGTCACTTCGACCGGCGCCGGGTTCGGGTTGACGATGCGGACGGGCAATTGTTGGGGTGGTTCACCCGGCATCAGCGGTTCCAGCGAGCCCACTTGGGGTTCGATTGCGATTTCCTTCGGTTCCGCCTGGGACCAGCTGTAATGGGCGGCTGGCCCGTCTTCACCGCGCCGGTTCAGCGCGCGGACGGCAAACGAGTGGTCGCCGGGATCGAGCTGGCCGAGACGGAGCGGCGAGGAGCAGCTCGTCCAGTCGCCGCCGTCGAGGCGGCACTGGAAGCGCCGCCACCGCGTCGGCGTCCCGGGGGGCGGGGAAGGCCCCGAGCGCTCTCCCGGCCGGGAGGATGGAGCGGCGACGTGGAAGCGGAACTGGAAACCGGTGCCGACCGCAACCGCGGGCGGGACTTCGATGAAAAGCGGCCGGGGTGGGCGGTGGGCGCTGCCGCTCGGCGCCTTCCGGGACATCGCCTGGATTCCCCGGTCGTCACCGGGACGGATGGCAGCGAGCGCACCGCTGCCGAGGCAGGTCACCGCGACGGCCAGGGCGAGAAGTGCCCTGGCCGCGCGTGAGAGCCCCATGCTCCGGTGCCCGAACATCGGCTGCGCCTGGTCGGGAAGAAACTAATTGCTGGAGAGCGCGAGGGTGAGTTCGGCGCCCTGGCAGGCGTTCTGGCTGACCCCGGTGTCGTTCATCGTCAGCGTTCCTTTCGGCGTCACCGCCTGGCCGTTGCCGGGGGCGAAGGTGGCGTTGACGGCGACCGCGGGCATCGAGAAATCGGGGTTCCCGCCGCTGATCACCACGCTGCAGGTGGAGTGCGCCGCATCGACGGTGATGCCGGTCAGCGAGATCGTGCCGACGCGCTGGGAGCCGCTGGAAGGGTTGTCGACCGTGAACGAGACCTGTGAGGAAGCGCCCGGGTAGAGGTTCCCGGAGACGGTTCCTTTGACCGTGACCGTCGAGCTGGTGCCGACTTTTGCGGTCACCGTACCCGAGCCGGTGCTCGTGAAGTAGGCATAGGCGACGGCGGCGACTGCCAGGGCGGAAAGCCCGGCAAGTGCTACAGCGGCCCGTTTCTTGTTGATGCGGAACATGGGGTTCTCTTTTCCTTGGGATGAGAGCGACTGGTTTTCGCTCCAGATAGCCCCGCATCGGCAATCCGTCCAGAGGGCTTAAGTTCTGAATCCGCCGTTCTGGATGTGGCGATCTACGTAGTCCGAACGGCCACGCGGCTAGGCCCGGTTCAGCGCGAAGCGCATCAGGACCGAGGTGCCCTTGCCTTCCTGGATGATCTTCAGGTCGTCGCAGAGGCGGGCGATGATCGTCAGGCCGAGGCCGAGGCCGTCCGAGGACCCCTTGCCGAAGGTCTCGCCCTTGTCGGTGAGGCGCAGCTCCAGCCAGTCGTCGATCGCGGCGGCGGAGAACTCGAGGTTCCCGGTTTCGCCGGCGCGCTCGGCGTACTTGACCGCGTTGGTGACCGCCTCGGAGACGGCGAGGTTGACATCCGCGACGAGCTCGGCATTGGCCCCCTGCTCGGCGGCGAAGGCGGCCGCCCGGTGTCGCAGCTCCGTCACGGAGGCGGGCTCAGAGGGGTACTTCAGCTTGATCTGGGGATGTGCTGGTGTGGGCAATACGCTGGGCTTGTGATGCGCCGGGCTTTCAATTCCGGGTTGGGTCCCGAAACCCCTTCGCAAGGTTGGGGGATTATCGCTACTGCGGCGGTGGTGGCGCTGGCAACCCTGCTGGTCTACCCGCTGAAGTCGGTGGCGCCGGCGGTCTCGCTCGGGGTCGTCTACATCCCCGGGGTGCTGCTGATCTCGACGATCTGGGGCTGGCAGCTAGGTCTGCTCTCGGCGGTTGCGAGTGCGCTCGCCTTCAACTGGTTCCACATCCCGCCCACCGGCCGCTTCGACATTGCCGCCGATCGCGACGCGGTGGCGCTGGTCACCTTCGTGATCGTTGCGATCGCCAGCAGCACCCTCGCCGAGGCGGCGCGGGGGCGGGCGGCGGAAGCGGAGCGGCGGCGGGAGGAAACCGACGCGGTGCTGGCGGAGCTGCAACGACTCTCGGCCGAGCGCGACCGGATGGAGGCGGGGGCGATCGAGGCGGGGGCGCTGCGGCGCAGCGACGAGCTGAAGACGGCGCTGCTGCGCTCGGTCTCCCACGATCTGCGGACGCCGCTGACCTCGATCATCGCGGCCGGGACGGCGCTCGACTCACCCACTCTCACCGAAGGGGAGCGACACGAGCTAAGCGAGGCGGTGGTGCAGGAAGGGCAGCGCCTCTCGCGCCTGGTCGAGAACCTGCTCGACGTCTCCCGCCTCGAGTCCGGCAGTGCCGAGCCGCGGCGGGAGCCGGTCGACCTGACCGGCGTCCTGGAGGCGGCGCGGGAGTCGATCGGCGAAGTGGGCGCGACAGTGAAGCTGGGAGTGGATCCGGAGCTCCCGGCTCTCGTCGCCGACCCGGTCCAACTGGAGCGCGCCTTTGCCAACCTCTTCGAGAACGGGGCGCGCCACGGCGGCGGGCGGCCCGTGTTGGTGCGCTCGCGCGAGACCGGCGGCCGCCTGGTCGTGCGCGTAGTCGACCAGGGGCCGGGGATCCCCGAGCCCGAACGCGAGCGGATCTTCGAGCCGTTCTACCGGCGCGAGGAGGGCCACCACGGCTTCGGCCTGGGGTTGGCGATCGCGCGGGGCTTCATCGAGGCCAACGGCGGCGAAGTCGGGGTCGAGTCGATGCCGGGGCAGGGCAGCACCTTCGTCGTCTCCTTCCCGCTCGACGGGAGCGGTGAGTGAGCGACAAGCCTCGCATCCTCGTCTGCGACGACGAGCCCCAGATCGTGCGGGCGCTGCGCGTCATCCTCCGCGACGCCGGCTTCGAGGCGGTGCCGGCGAGCACGGGCGAGGAGGCACTCGACCTGGTCGCCGTCCGCCCGCCGCAGGCGGCGATCCTCGACCTGATGCTGCCGGACGTCGACGGGGTGGAGGTGACGCGGCGGATCCGCGAGTGGAGCGAGATGCCGATCATCGTCCTCTCCGCGGCGGGCGAGGAGGAGCGCAAGGTGGAGGCTCTGGCGGCGGGTGCCGACGACTACGTGACCAAGCCGTTCGGCCCACGCGAGTTGGTGGCGCGGCTGGAAGCGGTCCTGCGCCGCGCCCGCCCGGAGGCGGAGGAGCCGGCGATCGTCGTCGAGGGGCTCGAGATCGACCTCGCCGCCCGCACCGTGCGCAGCGACGGCGAGGAGGTTCACCTCACCCCGACCGAGTTCGAGCTGCTGCGCGTCCTCGTCCGCAACCGCGGCCGCCTGATGACCCACCGCGCCCTCCTGGTCGAGGTCTGGGGGGTCGAGTACGAAGACGACCTGCAGGTCCTCCGGGCCCACGTCGCCAACCTGCGCCGCAAGATCGAGCCGCCGGAGAAGCACCTCTTCATCCGCACCGACCCGGGGGTGGGGTATAGGTTCGCCGCGTGATCCGGCGGGCAGTAGATACATACCTATCGGAGGCGGAGCAAAGCGCGGCGGCGTGGAAAGCGCAATGGAGGGAAGCGCTCGATAGGACTGCCGGTATCGCCCCGTATCTTCAGGAGGGAACCGAGTACGTCGAGGAGATCCGGCGCAAGGATGCGGAACGACTCTCACGGTTGGAGAGTTGAGCGTCGTTCTGGCCCAACCTGATGTGCGATTGGCGAGTTGACCTTGTTATAGGTAGGTCAACTCGCCAATCGTCGCCTGGGAAGCACTTCCCGATGTTTAAAGGCCTCCAAGCGCCTTACTGAGCAGGCGAGGCAAGGTCCAACTGGACCTTCACGAAATCTGTATACGCCTGGGCTTCATCTTCATGCGGTCTTGACGGGCGCCCGCGCACCATCGGGGAGATCTCGTCATGGCGCAACTGAAGGTCCGTGGGCTGCGGAAAACGGTCGGTGTACCGGGTCTGTTTGCGACCGCCTACGGCAACGTCGGCTCCTCGATCTATTACGCGCTGGGACTGGTGGCGGCGCATGCGCTGGGGCTGACGCCGCTCGTCTTCCTCTTCGCCGGCGGCCTCTTCGCGCTGACGGCGAAGACCTACGCCGAGGGGGCGGCGATGTTCCCCGAGGCAGGCGGCTCCTCCTCGTTCGCCCGCCACGCCTTCAACGAGGTCGTCTCCTTCATCGCCGGCTGGGGGCTCTCGCTCGACTACATCCTCACGATCGCGATCAGCGCCTTCTTCGTCCCTCACTACCTCGCCGCGTTCTTCCCGGCACTCGGCCACGCCCCGGGGGACGTCATCGGCGGCATCGCCGTGGTCGGCCTGCTGGCCCTGGTCAACATCCGCGGCCTCGGCGAGTCGGCCAACCTCAACATCGCCCTCGCCGTGCTCGACCTCTGCACCCAGGTGGCGCTGGTCGTCGTCGGCGCGGCGATGGTGCTGCACCCGAGCCTGCTGGTCAACCAGGTCCACCTCGGGGTCGCGCCCAGCTTCTCGCAGCTCGTCTTCGCGATCTCGATCTCGATGCTCGCCTACACCGGGATCGAGACCGTCTCCAACATGGCCGAGGAGGCGCGCGACCCCGGCGAGCAGGTGCCGAAGGCGGTCAACCTGGTGCTGATCGCGGTGCTCGCGATCTACGCCGGCATCTCGGTGATCGCCCTCTCGGCGCTGCCGGTTCACCAGGTCTCTCCGGGCCACTACGCGACCGCCCTGGGAACCACCTATGCCGACGACCCGGTGCTGGGAATCGTCTCCGCTCTCGGGCTCCACGGCACTGTCGCGACGATCGCCAACTACTACGTCGGCGCCCTTGCGGCGACGATCCTCCTGATCGCCACCAACGCCGGGATGATCGGCGCTTCGCGCCTCTCCTGGTCGCTGGCCGAGCACCGCCAGCTCCCCGGCGTCTTCGCCAAGCTGCACCCGCGCTACCACACCCCCTGGTTCACGATCGTCTTCTTCGGGGCGATCGCCGCGGTATTGATCTTGCCCGGCAACACCGCCTTCCTCGGCAACCTCTACAGCTTCGGGGCGATGCTCTCGTTCACGATCGCCCACGTCTCGATCATCGCCCTGCGCCGGCGCCGGCCAGACATCGACCGGCCCTACCGGGCGCCCTGGAACGTGCGTTGGCGCGGCGCCGAGATCCCGCTTACCGCGGTGATCGGGGCGGTGGGGACCGGGGCGGCCTTCGTCTCGGTCGTCGTCCTGCACCCGGAGGCGCGCCTGCTCGGCACCGCCTGGCTTGCGGTCGGCCTGACCGGCTACCTGCTCTACCGCCGTCGCCTCGGCATCGATCCGCGTGAGCGGCAGCAGGTCCGCCGTCGCGAGCGCCCGCTTGACTTCCTCGACGTCTCCTACAAATCGGCTCTGGTGCCGATCTTCGGGACCAACGTCGACGCCGACGCGATGGCGCGGGCGGCGGCAGTGGTGGATCCAGACGCCGCGGTCGAGGCGCTCTACGTTCTCCAGATCCCGAAGGCGTGCGAGCTGCGCGACACGGATTTCGATACCGAGGAATACG
>JBQCEW010000372.1:0-2731 GCA_051959815.1 Solirubrobacterales bacterium | reverse complement strand
CCAGGCCCACCTGCTTCGCCACCATTGCCGCCAGCGCCGCGCAGTCCGCCGTGTCGATCCGCAGCTTCGTCGGCTGCTGGTCTGGATAGTCGTGGAGGGAGCGGCTCCGCCTGCCGCTGCCACCCGCCGTGGTCGCCGAAGTGCCTTCGCCGCACCCTGCCGGTGCAAGTAAGGCCAACGCGAAAGAACACAGGACGAGTACTCGTTTAGTACTCAATCCATATATAAATCCGCGGATCATCGTCGACATGCTGGGAGGCGTCGTGGGGAGCATTGGCAATTTCAAAGTCTGGCCATCGCGGGCGGCTGCTGCCGTGAGCGCATTCGGCTTGGCTGTAGCGATTAGTGCACTCGCCTGCGCCCCTGCCCTGGCCCAGCCCCCTTACGAGCCCAACGACTCGCTGCTCACCGGGTACGGCCCGCTCGCCAACAACACGACCTACACGGCCGCCGACGAGACGGAAAACGACACCGACTTCTATTACTTCTACGTCACCACTCCGAGCACCGCACAGCTGACCTTCACGCTGACCAACCTCGGTGGCCCGGCCAAATACGAGAACATCGTGGGGTACGTAACCGATTCGCATGGCGGTGAGATCACCACCATCGGCGGCCCGGAGCCTGCGGATTACGCCACCAAGTCGGTGAGCCTTCAGGCGGGCAAATATTACGTCGAGATTTACGGCTCCGATGGCTATGGCGACTCCTACAAATTCACCACCGGCGGCACCGACGGCGCTTTCGGCGCTTACAGCACCATCCAGTCCAATTGCGCGACCGCGACGGTCCCGGTTTCGACTTACCAGGCCCAGCTCGCCGTCGCCCAGGCGAACCTGAAGAAGGCGGAAGCCCGCCTGCGCCGCGTCCGCAGCCACAGGAGTACTCGTCGCGCCAGGCGTCGTGCCGCGGCAAAGGTCCGTCATGTGAGAGAAACGATCGACGCCGAAGAGGAATCGCTGAAGGCGGCGGAAGCCGGCCAGAAACCCTGGTGCTTCATCCCACAGTAGTCGCGGGCTCAGGCGCCTCCGCCGTCGAGTAGCCCCAGCTCCCCGGCCCGGTGGCTTGCCTCCACCCGTGAGCGGCAGTCGAGCTTGGAGAGCAGGTTGCGGACATGCATGTCGACGGTGCGCTGGCTGATGAAGAGCTCCTGAGCGATCTCGCGATTGGTGCGGCCGACGGCGACATGGCGCAGGACCTCTAGCTCGCGGCGAGTGAGCTGGACACCATCCTCGCTGGCCGCGGCGGCGCGGTTGCCGAGCCGCTGCGCGACCGACTCGCCCAGCGCCGCGACCTCCTGCGCCGCCGCGGAGGCCAACGGTTGCGCGCCGAGCTTGCGGGCGCAGCGGTAGGCATCGCAGAGACGCTCCAGCGCCTCCTCGCGCTCGCCGGCTGCGGCCAGGGCGACGCCAGCGCGCAGTTCGACCTGCGCTCGCTCGTGCGGGATCGCCAGCGTGCGGTGCAGCTCGACTGCACGGGAGAGGTGTTCGGCCGCTGCCACCTCGTCGCCTTCCAGCAGGGCCAGCTCGCCCAGCGCCTGCGCCAGCGCCGCCAGAGCGTCGGGGTGGCCGGCTGCGGAGGCCATGCGGCTGAGCGCCTCGGCGCAGGCCCCGGCCGCTTCGCGCTGGCCGCGTTGGGCGAGGTGGCTGGCCGCCCAGCGCATTCCCCAGACCGCGTAATGGTGGTCCTCGCCTTCTTCCCAGCGGGCGAGCAGCTCGCGGCAGTGCTTGGCGGCCTCGTCGTCGAGGCCTTCGGCGGCGGCGACGATGGCCAGGCCGGTCGTCGAATCGACATACATGTTGTAGTGGTGGACCGAGGAGGAGACCGCGCGCGAGGCGGTGAGCAGGCGCCGGGCGGAGCTGAGCTTGCCCTGGAAGGCGTGGATCGCGCCGATCAGCCCCTCGGCGACCCAGACGGCGGTCCCCTGGTCGATCAGCTTGCGGCCGAGCTCCTCGGCCCGGAGCCACTCGCCGCGCTCGCGCAGCACGTAGACGAGACAGGTGACGCAGGCGAGCTCGAGGCTGGCGTCGCCGCCGTCGCTGGGGCAGAGGTCGAGGGCGGTGTCGAGCGCCTCTTCGGCGCTGCGGTAGTCGGCGCCGTCGTAGAGGACGAGGCTGAGCCGCTGGTAGAGCTCCGCCGCGACCGGCGTCATGTCTTCCTCGAGCGCGAGGGCGAGGCCGGCGCGCACGGAGTCGAGACCCTCCTCGAACTGGCCGCCCTTCGCCCGCGCCACCCCCTGCAGGCCGAGCGCCCGTGCCCGCAGGTCGGCCCGGCCGGCGGCGCTCGCCTCCTCGGCGGCGAGCTCGGTCAGCTCGATTGCCTCCGCATAGCGAGCGCTGCGGCGGTGGTGCTCGGCCATCGCCAGCCGCTCCAGCGCCGCTTCGGTCGGCTCGCCGGCCGCGGCGAAGGCATCGGCGGCGAGGCGGCGGGCGGCGAAGGCCGCGTCGCGTTCTCCGACCAGGTCGCTGACGGCTGCCAAGCGGCGCTGGGCCCGTGCGTAGCCAACCCCGTCACCGTCCCGGTCGCAGCTCGCCGCCAGCTCCCGCCAGGCTTTCGAGGCAGCGGCCATCTCGCCGGCGAGCTCGGCGCAGCGCCCGTAGCGCTCGAGCGTCTCCAGTCGCGGCTCCGCCGCCTCTCCCTCGGGCCAGAGCTCGAGCGCCAGGCCCGCTGCCATGGGCGCCTCGCGAAGGGCCTGCAGGGACACGGACTCGCGCGCCGCCCGCACCCCCGC
>JBQCEW010000371.1:0-2602 GCA_051959815.1 Solirubrobacterales bacterium | reverse complement strand
CCCGGCCGGCGCCAGCGGATCAGCGCCTCGACCCCGGTCGGCGTCATCGTCTGCAGGTCGAATGTCGGCTGGTAGACGAGGAAGAACTCCCCGTTTACTAGCGCACTTTGCAGGTCCATCTCCGTTTCCAGTCGCGACTGGACCTCGTCCTCCATCCCGGCCTCGAAGACGAGGTAGCGGCTCTTGCCCCCCCACTTGGCGCGGTACATGGCGATGTCGGCGTCACGCAGTAACTCTTCAGCAGAGGCGCGCACACCCGTCGCAATGCCGACGCTCGCCTTCGCGTGCACGCGGGTCTCGCCGCCCTCGCACAGGGCGAAGGGCTCGCTGAACGCTTCCAGGAGTCGCTCGGCGATCAGCTCCGGACCCGCCGCGAGCGAGAGCCCCTCGGCGATGACGACGAACTCGTCGCCGCCCATGCGCCCGAGGGCGTCGGTCTCGCGGATCACCCCCTCCAGCCGTTCGGCCACCGCGCAGAGCAGTTCGTCGCCGACCGCGTGCCCGAGCGAGTCGTTGATCGCCTTGAAGTTGTCGAGGTCGACGAAGAGCGCCGCCACCGGTTCCTGGTTGTGCCGGGCCCGCCGCAGGGTCTGTTCGATCCGGTCGAGGATCAGGGTCCGGTTCGGCAGCCCGGTGAGGGCGTCGTGGGTGGCGAGGAAGACGAGTTCCTTCTCGCGGCTGGTCAGTTCCTCGTGCGCGCGCTGGCGCTCGTCCTCGAAGGACTGGCACATCCGCACCAGGGTGACGTCGAGGCTGCGCTGGACCATCCGTCGCGCCGTCTCCAGGGTCTCCGCGGAGAGGTTGAGATCAGCAGCGCTCTCGTCGAGCACTGTAAGCGCGGAGTCGCGCCAGCGCAGACAGCGTTTCGTTACCTCGTTCAGCGCCGCCTCGCGCTGGGAAGCGAGCTGGGCGAAGATCCGCCAGGACTCCTGGCCGACCTTGCGGGCAACGGCTTCGCCCTCGCCGGCCATCCAGCGGGCGACGGCGACGGTGGAGACGGCGCCGACCTCCTCGAAGCTGTCTTCGACGACCTTGTCGAGGGTGCGCGTCGACTCCGCGGACAGCTTCATCATCCGCGCGACTACGTCCTCCGTGCGAGCGCTCAGCTCTCGACCGAGCCGCTCGAGCTCAGTGACTGGCATCTGGCCGTATCGACCCCTACACGCGGTCTCTTTAAAAGCGGTCATCAAATCGTGCATATGTCCACCAACGCCGCCTCGCCGAGGCTCGCCCACATCGGTTAGCCTCCGGCGCACATGGAGGCCACTTCCCAGGAGGCTCGGGCCAGCGCGAAGCCCGACCGCAACCTCGCCCTCGAGCTCGTCCGTGTCACCGAGGCCGCCGCCCTTGCCTCGGCCCGCTGGGTCGGACGCGGCGACAAGATCGCCGCCGACCAGGCCGCGGTCGATGCGATGCGCCACGTCCTCGACTCGGTCTCGATGGACGGCGTCGTCGTCATCGGCGAGGGGGAAAAGGACGAGGCTCCGATGCTCTACAACGGCGAGAAGATCGGCGACGGCACGCCGCCGGTCGTCGACATCGCCGTCGATCCGCTGGAGGGGACCCGGCTCTGCGCGCTGGGGATGCCGAGCGCGATCGCCGTGATCGCCCTCGCCGAGCGCGGGACGATGTTCGACCCCGGCCCCTGCGTCTACATGGAAAAGATGGCGGGTGGGGAAGAGATCGCCGACCTGCTCGACCTCGACCGACCGCTGCCGGAGACCTTGAAGCTGATCGCCGAACGCAAGGGCGGCTCGATTGGCGACGTGATCGTCGTCATGCTCGACCGCCCCCGTCACGAGGAGGCGATGAAGGAAGTCCGCGAGGCCGGCGCCCGCATCCGCCTGATCACCGACGGCGACGTCTCCGCCGCGCTGCTGGCGGTGAGCGAACGCTCGCCGGTGGACCTGCTGTGGGGGATCGGCGGCACGCCGGAGGGCGTGATCTCCGCCGCCGCCCTGAAGTCGATGGGCGGGCAGTTAATCGGCCGCCTCTGGCCGCGCAACGACGAGGAGCGCACCGAAGCGGTCGACGCCGGCTACGACCTCGATCGCGTCCTCACCGCCAACGACCTCTGCTCGGGCGAGGACGTCTTCTTCTCCGCCACCGGCGTCACCGACGGCGACGTCCTCCAGGGAGTCCGCTACCGCGGCCCCGGCGCCACCACCGAGTCGCTGGTGATGCGCTCACGCTCCGGCACGGTGCGTCGCGTTCACGCGCGCCACGACCGCAGCAAGCTGCGCGAGCTAATCGGCGAGCGCTACGGCTAGCCCGTCGCCGCCGCCCGCGCCTGCTCTTCGCCGATAAAGGGGACGAGCAGCTCGTAGGTGAGGTCAGGGAGCAGGCGCGGCAGCTCCGCTGCACGGCCCAGCACAACCTCCTCGTAGATCCTGGCGAGGATCGCCCCCACCGCGAGCTCGGTTGCCTGGGCCAGCTCGGGCTTGGGGCCGCACTCCCCCATCCCTTCCCGCAGGAGGGCGACGGCGCGGGCGAATCCGGCCTGGAAGATCGGCCGGAAGGCCGGGCCCACCGTGCTTATCTCGACCAGCGTGAAGCGCGCTACCTCGGGGTCGGCGGCAAACCAGTCGAGTGTGACGGAGAG
>JBQCEW010000370.1:0-4000 GCA_051959815.1 Solirubrobacterales bacterium | reverse complement strand
TCAACCCGGTGATGGCGAACCCCGCCGCAATCACAGGCGGGCCCCACCAGGATTCTCGGGTGGGTGGGGTGGTGGGGGGGCCCACCCCGTGCGATGTTGCTGGGGGTGGTGGGGCCCCTGCGACGACAGGACCCGCCGGCCACAACGCCACCGTCCCTGCAACAAGAAGCGCCGCGACAATCAAAGCTCCGGCATAGAAGAGTCCGAAGGTGCCGAGGATCTCTGAGATCCAGATGATCAGAGATACCGCGGCTATCGACTCCACCAGGCGAGCAGGAGTACCAGTCCAGGTAGGGAGCAACTTCTGGCGCAGCTTGTAAGCGCTGAAGCAGACCGGCCCGACCACCAGCGCCAGCTGCAGGGCTCCCAGCAGGTAGGAGCCGAGGTCAACCATGAGGGGCTCCCGAGGGGTGCGTCAGCCGCCGCGGTGGATGATCACCGGCGTTTCGCCTTCGGCGACCATGCCCTGGGCGCGGGCCTCCGCTTCGACCACCTGCCGTTCGTCCGAGGACTGGATGCGCTTGTGGAGGGCGCGGTTTTCCCGCAGCAGTTCGTGGCGCTTGGCTTTGGCGGCGGTCGTCCCCGTGTAGGTCTTGTAGAAGTCGAGCGCCGGGTGCAGGTAGGAGTAGAGGATGGCGGCGAGGACGAGGGTGAGGGCGACGCGACCGACGCGGTCCCACTTGATCCGACTCGGGCCCGTGCGCGCCGCGGGGCGTGCTTTGCGCGCGGCTGGTCGCCTGCGGACGCTTCCGGCCCGCCGGGCGGCGTGATCGCTGGCTGCCATACCCGGTGCTACGCGGCCGGGTCCCGCTTTCCTTCATTAAGCCTGACGTTGCAGGAAGGCGCTCAGACCCGGGAACTGCGCGGCGTCGCCCAGCTCCTCCTCGATCCGCAGCAGCCGGTTGTACTTGGCGACGCGGTCGGAGCGCGAGGGGGCGCCGGTCTTGATCTGGCCGGCGCCGGTGGCGACGGCGAGGTCGGCGATGGTGGTGTCCTCGGTCTCGCCGGAGCGATGGGAGATCACGGCCGTATACCCGGCCTCGCGGGCGGTGCGGATCGCCTCCAGAGTCTCGCTCAGGGTCCCGATCTGGTTCACCTTGACGAGGATCGAGTTGCCGACGCCGAGCTCGATGCCGCGGCGCAGGCGCTCGGGGTTGGTGACGAAGAGGTCGTCGCCGACTAACTGCACCTTGTCCCCTAGCCGCTCGGTCAGGAGCTTCCAGCCGTCCCAGTCCTCCTCGTCCATCCCGTCCTCGATCGAGACGATCGGGTAGCGCGAGCAGGCGTCCTGCCAGTAATCCGCCATCTCCCCGGAGGTGAGGGTGCGACCCTCGTGCTCGAGGTTGTAGGAGCCGCCTTCGAAGACCTCGCTGGTTGCCGGGTCGAGAGCGATGAAGACGTCCTTGCCGGGCTCGTAGCCGGCCGCCTCCACCCCGGCGAGGACCGCCTGCAGCGCCGCCTCATTGGAGGCGAGGTTGGGCGCGAAGCCGCCCTCGTCGCCGACCGCGGTCGCCAGACCCTTGGAGGCCAGCGACTTCTTCAGCGCGTGGAAGACCTCGGTGCCGATCCGTAGGCACTCGGAGAAGCTCCCCGCCCCCGCCGGGACGACC
This sequence comes from Solirubrobacterales bacterium, assembly GCA_051959815.1. Classification (GTDB taxonomy): domain Bacteria; phylum Actinomycetota; class Thermoleophilia; order Solirubrobacterales; family 70-9; genus VAYN01. The sequence continues at coordinate 2,390 of JBQCEW010000370.1, read as the reverse complement.
ATGAACTCCTGGAAGTCGACGGAGTTGTCGGCGTGGGCGCCGCCGTTCAAGACGTTCATCATCGGCACCGGCAGCACGCTCGGCTCGCCTGCGCCGTAGAGCTCGGCGAGGTAGCGGTAGAGCGGTTGGCCCGAGTCGGCGGCAGCAGCCTTGGCGGCGGCCAGGGAGACCCCCAGCAGCGCGTTAGCCCCGAGCCGTCCCTTGTTCGGGGTCCCGTCGAGCTCGATCATCGTCCGGTCGAGAGCGCCCTGCTCGGCCACCCTCGCCCCGGTCAGGGCCTGGGCGATCTCGCCGTTGACGTTGGCCACCGCCTGGCTGACGCCCTTGCCGACCCAGGCATCGCCGCCGTCGCGCAGCTCGACCGCCTCGAACTCGCCGGTCGAGGCGCCCGAGGGAACGGCCGCCAGCCCGCGCGCGCCCGACTCCAGCACGACTTCCACCTCGACGGTGGGATTGCCGCGCGAGTCGAGGATCTGGCGCGCGTGGATGGAGGAGATCGTGCTCACGGCCGCGGCAGTCTATTCAGCCGTCCCGGCGGGACGCGGTGAGCTATTTGCCCGTGGCGCCTTCGGGCGATTCCGCCCCGGCTTCGCCTTCAGGCGCCGCTTCGCCTTCAGGCGCGGCACCGGCGGGAACTTCGGCTGCCCCTTCGCCTGCTTCCGCAAAGTTTTCGGGCAGCGGCCGCTGCTGGAACGGTTCGCCTTTCGGTTTCTGCTCGGTGATGCTGCCCGGCAGCGCCGGCGAGGTGGGCGTCACGATCGCGGGGCATGCGGTGGCCGGGGTTTTGGGATTCGCTTCGGAGCAGGCCGGCGGGGCGTTGCTGGGATGCCCCGAGGTCTTGAAGTTGGCGCATTTTGACACCTCGAAGCCAGAGGCGCAATGGGTGCGCGAGGTCCACCTCACGAAGTAGCCGTTAACCCATTCGGAGAAGAATTCCTGCTGCTTTTCGGCTTTCAGGGTTTCTTCGATCTGCGCTTTGACTTCGCCCAGCGATTTGACTTTCGCCGGGTTCAGTTTCACGACTTCGACCAGGAACCAGTTGGTTTCAAGTTTGACCGGGCCCTGGAGTTCGCCGGTAGCGCTATGGAAGATCGCCGTTTTCAGCGGCCCTGCCCCGGGGGCCGCAAGCGCTTCTTCGGTGATCCCTTCCTGCAGTCCACCTTTGCTGGCTGCGGTCGGGTTGCTCGAATATTTCCCCGCCACTTTTTTCCAGTTCGCCGGCGAGTTGTCTTTTTCCAGCAGCTTCTTTGCCGCTTCGACCTTGCCTTTGTCTTTGTTGATGACGATGCGGGCGTCGCGGCTTTCTTTTTCGGTGAACTGGGCCGACTTTTCGGCCTCGTAATAGCTTTCGATTTCCGAGCTCGAGGGCGCCGGCACTTCGCTTTTGATCTGAGTTTCGATCGCGGTGCCGAGCGCTTTCGTTTCGAGGATGTTGCTGACGTCTTCTTCGGTGAAGTGCGATTCCTTGAGGAATTTCTTGTAAGCGCTTTCGCTCGGGAAGCTCGTTTTTTTCACCTGGGCGAGTTCTTCTTCGATCTGTTTGCTGGTGACTTTGATCCCGAGCGCTTCGGCTTCGCCCCGGATCCAAACCCCTTCCAGCAGTTCGGTCACGACGGCTTCCTTAAGTTCTTCGTATTTCTTGCTGCCGGGCGCGGGCGGTTTTTTCAGTTTCGCCCCCGCAGCCTGCCGTTCCAGCGCCTTGTCGAATTCCTCTTTACTGACATTGGCGATTTCGTCGGAGACGCCTTCGACCTTCGCCACGTCGCCGGAGGGGACGCTGGGGGAGCCGATTCCCTCCGCCACCGCGAAGACGACGAAAAGGACGACGAAAAGCGCGCCGAAAAGGATCAACCCCAGCCGCTGCCGTCCGGCTGCTCGGTCTCTCCCGCGATTCTCTCTCTGCCCAGCTTTCGCTCCCACGCAGGCGGCAGCATAGTCAAATCGGTTCCCGTAAGGAATAAAAATCGGCTCAAGCGGTCGCCGGCTCGGCGGAACGCCGCGCCTCACGCAGACCCTCAGCCAGGGCGAGCACCGCCGCCAGCCGCTCCTCCGGATCGCCGTCGACCCGCATCGCCGCAGTCTGCTCGCGCCATTCGTAGAGCGCGCCCTCGACCTGCTCGGCCAGCACCCCGGCCGCCGCCGAATCCAGCTCGACGCCGGTGACGCTGAGGCGGCCGCCGCGGAACTCGACGCTGCGGGCGCCCGCGAGGCCGAGTTGGATCCGCGCCTGCTGCAGCCGCAACAGGTTCTCGGCCGACGGCGGCAGCGGCCCGAAGCGGTCCTCGAGCTCGTCGCGGATCGCCCGCAGCTGGCCGGGCTCGCGGGCCGCGACGATGCGACGGTGGACGTCGATCTTCGCCGCCTCGAAGGGAACGTAGCTGGCCGGTAGG
>JBQCEW010000369.1:0-5137 GCA_051959815.1 Solirubrobacterales bacterium | reverse complement strand
GGTGACGGTGTCGTCGCGGGAGGCGGAGTCGACCGCGACCACCTCCAGCTCGGCGTCGGCTTCCTGTTCAAGCAGCAGCGGCAACGTTGTCCGCAACGCTTCCCCGGCGTCGATCACCGGCATCAGCACCGAGACGCGGTGGCGCGGCGAACCGGAGGCGAGGTTGTGGAACTCGCCCTCGGCAAGCAGCTCGGGGCTGCCGCCGCTGCGCCGCCGCGGCGGCACCGGCGAGGGCATCTCCGCCTCCACCCGGCGGTCCTCCAGCATCGCCCGCGTCAGCTCCGAACGCAGGCTCATCACTTCCCTGCTGCGGGCGCCCAACAGCGCCTCGATCCGCTCTTCGCCGCCGATCTCGTGCCCGACCGTCGCCAGCAGCGGCGAGACCGCGATCCGCATCGGGTGCGCCTCGTTGTACTCGACCTCGACCAGGTCGTCGGCGAGGAAGTAGGAGAAGTCATCGGGGGCAAGCTGCTTGCCCCAACGCTCCTGCAGCAGCCGGTCGTTGTGGCCGGTGTGGCGCATAGCGGGATCGGCCCAGCGGGTGACCGACTCCAGGTGGTAGAGGACGCTCTCGGGGCAGTAGCGCACCCCCCGCCCCCGCTCCCCCGCCCGCAGGCAGAGGTCGACGTCCTCGTAGCCGTTGTGGAAGGCGGTGTCGAACCCGCCGAGCGCGGCGAAGTCCTCACCGCGGATCAGCAGGCAGGCGGCGGTGACGGCGATCATCGCCCGCGCCTTATTCACCGCTTCGTGGTCGCCGGGGAAGCCGGCATAGATGTGGTGCGGCCAGAGGTCCTCCCCGATCGCGATGCCGGCGTGCTGGACCGTGCCGTCGGGGAAAAGCAGCTTGGAGCCGAAGATCGCCGCCTCGGGGTGGGCGTCGGCGGCGGCTATGAGGGTGTCGAGCCAGCCGGGGATCGGGATCGTGTCGTTGTTGAGGAAGACGAGGTGGTCGACCTCACCGGCGGCGCGGGCGCCGTCGTTGCAGGCCTCGGCGAAGCCGCCGTTTTGCTCCCGGGCGACCACGCTGACCCGCTCGTCGTAGGCACCGAAGCGCTCGGCGGTGCCGTCGCTGGAGGCGTCGTCAACGACGATCACCTGCCAGTCGCAGCTCTCCGGCGGGTGCGCGAGCAGCGAAGCCAAGCAGGTGCTGAGCAGGTGCGCCCCGTTGTAAGTGGGGACGACGATCGCGCAGCGCGGCCGCGACGCCATCGGCCTAGGAGCCGCTCTTCAGCCTTGCCTCGAGCGCGGCCTTGCGCCGCCGCTCGACCCACCGCAGCACCGGCAGGTCCCTGAGTCGCGCGTAGAGGCGGCCCGGTGGGCTGTTGAAGATGCTGTCGAGGCGGATGCGCATCGCCTCCAGCTCGGCGTCCCGCGCCAGGAGCTGGTCGTGCGACTCGATCAGCGCCCGGCGCAACTCCCCCTCACGGCCGCTGATTTCCGCCAGCGCCTGCTCCAGCTCGGTCACCCGCTCCGCTTTGCGGCGCAGCTCGTCCGCCTCCAGGCGCAGCTCGGCGATCTCCCGCAGGCGCCGCTGCAGCTCGCGCAGGCCCTCGCGTTCCATCGGAATCGCTTTGAGGACGAACTGGTAGGTCCGCGCTTCGGGGTCGTGTTCCAGCGCCTCGCGCAGCTCCGGCGGCACGGCCTCGGGGTCGAACGGGACCTCGGAGACGTCGAGGTTGAGTTCGTGGCGGTGCAGCACGGCCAGCCCAAGCTCGGCTTCGTCGAGCAGCTCCTCGAGGCTTTCGCGGGTGAAGAAGCGCAGGTGGGTGGAGTCGAGCAGGCCGATGTCCTGGTAGTCGAAGTGCCCTTCGAGCAGCGCCAGGCGGACGCTGCCGTGGGCGACGTTGGGGACGGAGATGACGAAAGCGCCCTCGGGGGTGAGGAACTGGCGCAACCGCTTCAGCGCCCCCAGCGGGTCCTTCAGGTGCTCGATCACGTCGGCGGCGACGATCGCGTCGAACCGTTCCTCGCCGAGCTCGGCGTCGAGGTCGAGGGTGTCGAGGTCGCCGACGATCACGCGGCTGCAGAACTCTTCGGCCCGGGTCGCCATCTCCGGGTCGATCTCGATCCCCACCACCGTCGCCCCCCGCTCGGCGAAGGCGCGCGACATGTAGCCGGTCGCCGGCCCGAGCTCCAGCACCCGCTCGGCGTCACCAACGAGCTGGACGACGTCGGCGTGGACGTTGCCCGAATCGAGGTCGATCTGTTCGAAGTCGTAACGCGGAGCCGGCGAACCCTGCTTCGCCTTGGCATTCGTCATCGGCAGGAGCCTACCAACGTGACATCGTTAATCCTCGGTAGCTTCTGGAACGTTTGCGACCTTCCCGGGTTGCAATATGCAGGAGGCCTTATGAACCGCAATCTTGCCATCGTGCCGGCATACAACGAGGAGGAGGCGATCGGCTCCACGATCGCCTCGATCCACCGCTGGGCGCCGGACTTCGACGTGCTCGTGGTCGACGACGGCTCGGCCGACAAGACCGGCGCAGTGGCCGCTGCGGCGGGTGCAAAGGTGCTGCGCCTGCCGTACAACCTCGGCATTGGCGGGGGCATGCAGGCGGGCTACGTCTACGCGAAGGAGAACGGCTACCAGGTGGCGGTCCAGGTCGACGGCGACGGCCAGCACGACCCGCGCCAGATCAAGGACCTGCTCCAGTGCCTGGAAGCCAACCCGGGCCTGAACATGGTCACCGGCTCGCGCTTCCTCGATCCCGACGGCGGCGGCTTCCGCTCCTCGGCGGCGCGGCGGGTCGGCATTCGCATCTTCGCCCGCGTCCTCTCGACCATCACCCGGCAGAAGGTCACCGACCCGACCTCGGGGTTTCGGATGACCGACCGGCGGGGGATCGAGCTCTTTGCCGACGACTACCCGATGGACTATCCCGAGGTTGAGGCGATCATGCTGATGCACACCCACCGCCTGCGCAGCCGCGAGATCCCCGTGGTGATGGCGGCGCGCCTGACCGGGGAGTCGGCGATCTCGACCCCGCAGTCGGTCTACTACATGGTCAAGGTGCTGCTGGCGGTCTTCGTCGCCCTCTTTCGCAAGCGCCCGGTCCGGGACGTGGCGCCAACGTCCCCGGCGGTGGAACGGACGTGACCTTCCTGGCCTCGATACCGGTCTTCGCAGCCCTCGTCGGCCAGCGGGTCGAGGTGATCGCCATCGCGGCCCTGATCTGCGTGGTGATCTTCGAGCTGATCCGGCGCAAACACCTGATGGAGCGCTACGCGATCCTCTGGTTGGTCCTCGGGATCACGATCCTCATCCTTGCCGCCTGGAAAGGGCTGCTGACCTCCCTCGCTCACGCCGCCGGGATCTACTACCCGCCCGCGGCGCTCTTCGCGGTCGCCTTCGTCTTCGTCCTCGCCCTCCTGCTCCACTTTTCGATCGTCCTCTCGCGCCTCTCCGACCAGAACAAGATCCTCGCCCAACGGTTGGCGCTGCTGCAGCAACGACTCGACGAGAAGGAGTCGAAGGCGGGCGGGGATAGCAAAGAGCAGCGCGTCGTCCACGAGTCCAGCCGAGCTTCTTGACCGAGACCCACAGCTGCCCCATTTGCGGCGGGCCGATGCGCCCTGCGAACGTCCACGCCCTCGACCGCCTGGTCACGGGCGAGGGGCCCTTCGGCGTGGTCGAGTGCGGCACCTGCGAGTTCGGCCTGACGCTGCCGCAGCTCTCCGGCGCAGAGCTCGGCCGCTATTACGCCGAGTCTTACTACGAGGACTTCTACGAACACTCCGGCAAGGGCGCCGGCGGCATGCTGACCCGGACGCGGGACTGGGTGCGGCGACGCGGCGCCGAGCAGCGCTACTCCCGCCCCCCGTTTCGCTTCGAGGGCGTCCGTCGCGGCCGGATGCTCGACGTCGGCTGCGGCTCCGGCGAGCTGCTCGAGCACTTCGCCGCCCAGGGCTGGGAGCCCTACGGGATCGACCCCAGCGGCGCCGCCGTGGCCTCTACCCAGCGGCGCGGCGCCGAGGCCCACGAGGGATCTCTGGCTGACCACCCCTGGCAGGGCGAGACCTTCGATGCGATCACCTTCCAGCACTCGCTCGAGCACGTCGTCGACCCGCTCCCCGAACTCGAACGAGCGCGGGCGTTGCTCGCGCCGGGCGGCGTGATGGCGATTGCGGTCCCGAACTGGTCGAGCTGGCAACGCCATCTCTTCCGCAGCCGCTGGTTCGTGCTCGACCTGCCTCGTCACCAGCAGCACTTCTCGCCGCGGGCGCTGACCCGGGTGGCGGAGAAGCTCGGCCTCGAGGTCGAGGACGTCGGCACCAGCTCGCTGGCGATCTCGACTGCTTACAGCGTCCACTTCCTCATCGCCGGTCGCTGGACGCCGGGCTGGAAGCTCTGGCTCTCCTATGCGCTCAGCCTGCCGCTGCTGCCCTTCGTCTTCCTCGGCGACAAGATCGGCGGCGGCGACGCTTGCTACGTGGTGATGCGAAATGCCTGACGGCGCCGGGGGCGATCCGCCGCTCTGCGTCGTCTACCTCGCCTGGACTCCCTACGGCATCGAGTGCGCCGAGCGGTTCCTCGCCTCCTACCGCGCCAACCCGGCCGGCACTCCGCACCGGCTAGTGCTGCTGCTGGCGGGGCCAGAAGAAGACCGCTCGCCGTGGCACCGTCTCTTCGCCGCCGTCCCCCACGAGGCGCTGGAGGTGGGCCTGGGAATGGACCTCGGCCATTACCGCACGGTGGTCGACCGGGTCGCCGCCGAGCGCTACTGCTTCCTCAACACGGTCACCGAACCGCTCGTCGAGGGCTGGCTCGCCCGCATGGAGGAGGCGCTGCTGCGGCCCGAGGTGGGGATGGTCGGCGCAACCGGCTCCTACGAGAGCCCAAACGCGGTGCGGCCGGGGCCGCTGCGGCGACTGCGGCCGGGCTTCGAGCCCTTCCCCAACCCGCACCTGCGGACCAACGGCTTCGCGATGGAGCGCGAGCTGATCCTCCAGCTCGACTGGGGCACCGACCTCACCCGCGAGCAGACGGTGATGCTCGAGGGCGGCAGGCGCAGCCTCACCCGCCAGGTGCGCGAGCGCGCCCTGGAGACGCTGGTCGTCGGCCGCGACGGCGCCTACCCGCCCGACCGCTGGCGCGAGAGCGCGACCTTCCGCAGCGGTGAGCAGGCGAACCAGC
>JBQCEW010000368.1:0-2751 GCA_051959815.1 Solirubrobacterales bacterium | reverse complement strand
CAGCCGCTCGCGCGCAGCCAGCGCCACGCTGCCCTCCTCATAGGGGAGCGCCACCGTCACCTCGGTCAGCCCGGCGAGCGCCGCCACCAGCTCGAACTGGTTCTCGGTCAGGTCGTCGAACCCGTAGAGGAAGACCGGGCGCCCGCCCCAGAAGGAACCGTCGCGGCGCAGCTGGGCGATCGCCTCGCGGGCAATGGCGTGGGCGTCGGCGCGGCCGGTCCGCCGCCGCACCTCCTCGTAGCCGCCATAGAGGGCGGCGACGTCGCTGAGGTAGGCAGAACCTTCCAGGGTGCCGGCGCTGGCCTCGACCTCCTCCGGCTCGACCCCCGCCGCTTGCAGTTCGTCGAACAGCCGCTCCAGGGCGCGGGCGAAGCGCGGCCGGCCGGCGGAGCGTCGCAGCGGCCCGAGGTGCCCGCGACGCGCCTCGATCGCCGCCGCGACCGCGCGCAGCCGCTGCGCGGGGGAGAGCTCGGCGCCGGGCGGCGCTCCGGCCGCGGTGGCGACGGTGCGGAAGATGCCGCCGAAGGTCATCGCCGCGCCGCCGAGCAGGGCGCCGGGACGTGCACCTTCGGTGCACAGCTCGCGCTCGAACCAGAAGATGTCGTCGACGGTCGGCACGACCAGGACCGGGTCGCGTTCCAGGACCTCGGTGAAGCCACGCCGGATGACGCCGGCGCGGCCGGAATTGGGGGGTCCGTGGACGAGTTTCAGGGCCACGGCTCCGAGCCTAGGGACGGCTCCGGCGTCCTCCGGGGGGTGCCCGCCACGACCCCGCAAACTGGGGGATTAGCGGGGACATTTTGGCGTCATCGGCCGCCTCTACCTTTTCGCCAGTTCATGTCCATCTGTTTCGTAGACCCAGCCGACGCCATCCGGGCGATCGCCGACTCCGTCGGCCGCGAAGCCCGCCGCCAGCTCCTCGGGGAGGCGGTGCGCGCCTGGGTGGACGAGATCCCGGACCACGAGCTCGAGGTCCACTACGCGAAGGCGATCGCCGAGCTCGACGAGCACGACCTCTCGATGCTCGCCGCCTGGCACGGCTCGCTCGAGGTCGGCCACCCGGTCCCCAACCGCGACTTCCTCATGGGTGCCTTCAACTCCCTCGGCGAGAACCGCCGCGAGGCCCTCAAGCTGGCCGCCGGCTTCCGCGGCGAGGAGGCCGTCGACTCCGGTGTCACCGAAGAGGACGCCTTAGAGCTGGTCCTCAGCCTCCTCGGCCCCCCACGCCTGATGGAGCTCGCCACCGAGGCCCTGGAGCTCTACGTCTGGGACCGCGCGGGTTCTGATAACTGAGATAAGAGAGGCAACAAAAAGACCCGCCTGCGCGGGTCTAGTTGCAAGGTGGGTAATCAGCCCACAAACGCCTGATAAGCCCCTTGATCGTATCAACGGGGACACGCGTTTCAACCGACTTCCGCTTGGCGGGTCAATCTGTGGCGGAGAGCGGGGGATTCGAACCCCTGCCGGTTGATTAGACCGACCTCACGCTTATCAGGCGCTTGCCGCACCTCGCGGCCTCTGCTCTCCGTCAAGGCAAGATAGCCAAGATGACAATAAGTTGCGGTCTGCTCAGTAGAGGAGCCGCGCTTTCTGGCAACCACTTCCACCGTGCTGGCTAAGCTCGGTTCCTTGGACGTTCCTCCGCACGCAATCGTCATCTTCGGCGCCACGGGCGACTTGGCGCGGCGGAAGCTGCTGCCGGGGTTGCTGCGGCTGTTCCAGGCGCAGATGCTGCCGGAGTTTCGGGTGATCGGGGTCTCGATGGAGGAGATCGGGGATGCGGAGTTCCGGGGGATCGCGGAAGGAGCTTGTCGGGAGTTTGCCCATAGTGGCTTCGGCGGGGAGGAATGGCACGAGTTCTCGGGGCGACTGTCTTATGTGCCGCACTCGCAGGCGCCGGAGGCGTTGCGCGAGGCGGTGGACAAGGCGGAAGGCGAACTCGGCTCGGAGATGCGGCTGCTCCACTACCTGAGCGTGCCGCCGACCGCGGCGCCGGATGTGGTCCGGATGCTGAAGAGCTGCGGGCTGGCGGAGCGCTCGCGGGTGATCATGGAGAAGCCGTTCGGGACCGACCTCGCCAGCGCCCGCAAGCTCAACGAGGTGGTCCACGAGGTCTTCGACGAGGAGCAGGTCTTCCGCATCGACCACTTCCTCGGCAAAGAGGCCGCCCAGAACATCCTCGCGCTGCGCTTCGCCAACGGCCTCTTCGAGCCGATCTGGAACCGCAACCACATCGACCACGTCCAGATCGACGTGCCGGAGACGCTCGGGGTCGGCTCCCGCGCCGCCTTCTACGAGAAAACGGGCGCCTTCCGCGACATGGTCGTCACGCACCTGTTCCAGATCCTCGCCTTCGTCGCGATGGAGCCGCCGACCTCGCTGGCGCCGGACCCGATCACCGACGAGAAGAACAAGGTCTTCCGCAGCCTCCTGCCGCTGAACCCCGACGAGGTCGTCCGCGGCCAGTACGAAGGCTATACCGACGAACCGGGCGTCCATCCCGACTCCAGCACCGAGACCTTCGTCGCCCTGCGCTGCGAACTCGACAACTGGCGCTGGAACGGCGTCCCCTTCTACCTGCGCACCGGCAAGCGGATGGGCGAAAGCGCGCGGATCATCTCGATCGCCTTCCGCGAGCCGCCGCACGCGATGTTCCCCCAGCACTCGCGGGTCGGCCGCTACGGCCCCGACCACCTCACCTTCGACCTCGACGAGTCCTCGCGCGTCTCGCTCTCCTTCTACGGCAAGCGG
>JBQCEW010000367.1:0-3450 GCA_051959815.1 Solirubrobacterales bacterium | reverse complement strand
TTCGCGCATTGCGCAAGATTCCCCACTGCTGCCTCCCGTAGGAGTCTGGGCCGTGTCTCAGTCCCAGTGTGGCTGATCGTCCTCTCAGACCAGCTACCCATCGTCGCCTTGGTAGGCCGTTACCCCACCAACAAGCTAATGCGCCGCGAGCTCCTCCCGATGCGGAGGCCGAAGCTTCCTTTAGAGACAAGGCTTAAGCCAAGGCTCATCATCCGGTATTAGCCCGAGTTTCCTCGGGTTGTCCCGGTCATCGGGGCAGGTTACTCACGTGTTACTCACCCGTTCGCGGCTTTGCCCCAGGGCAAGCCCTGGTTCGTCGCACCACTTGCATGTGTTAAGCACGCCGCCAGCGTTCGTCCTGAGCCAGGATCAAACTCTCCGTGAAATGTACTTCTTACAGAGAGCCTGTCATATCTCAGTTGGCCGCCGAGTACACAAGTACGGCGACCGACATGACGAGGTAAATCAAAACCATCCGGCACGCTGGCGCACCGAATGGGTCGGGCTGAACATTCTGCAGACCGTTGTTCAGGTCCGCAGAGATGCACGCTGCTCAGTTTTCAAAGACCGCTGCGCCTCCGCGACGGGTCTCGCCGCTCTCAGCGCTTGGGGCTGCGCATGGCAGCCCCAAGAGGGCAAAAAAATATAGCACTGCCTGCGGGCGCTGTCTAGGGGGTGGCCCTCAGGCGGCAGAAGCGTCGCTTCCCCACCTGCAGCACGCGCCCGTCGAGGCTATCAGCCTCCAGATCAAGGGGCTCTGCGGGCAGAGGCTCGCCGTCCAGCTTCACGCCGCCCTGCTGCAGTAGCCGCCGTCCCTCGCTGCTGCTGACGCCAAAGGCACCGGCGATCAGGCGCGGCAGGTGGACGAGGCCGTTGCCATCGGCGCGGTACTCCCCCAGGCCCACCTCGGGCATCTCCTCCGGCGCCGAGTGCTGCACGAAGACCCGGTTGAAGTGCTCCTCCGCCGCGGCACCGGCACCCTCGCCGTGGAAGCGGTCGACGATTCGCCGCCCCAGCTCGCGCTTCGCCTCGTTCGGCGATCCCTCGGGCCGCTCCGCACCTAGCAGCAGCTGGTAGTACTCGTCCATCGCCTCGTCGGGGATGCTCATCAGCTTCCCGAACATCTCCTCCGGCGGGTCGGTGACGCCGACGTAGTTGCCGAGCGACTTGCTCATCTTCCGCTCGCCGTCGGTCCCCACGAGGATCGGCAGGGTCATGATCGACTGCGGCGTCTGACCATAGGCGCCCTGGACGTCGCGGCCGAAGAGGAGGTTGAACTTCTGGTCGGTGCCGCCGAGCTCGACGTCGGCCTCGATCGCGACCGAGTCGTAGCCCTGCAGCAGCGGGTAGAGCAGCTCCAGCGCCGCGATCGGCTGGCTCGCCGCCATCCGCTTCTGGAAGTCGTCACGCTCCAGCAAGCGCGCCACCGTGGTCTGCGCCAGCAGCCCCAGCAGCGCCTCCGGCTCCATCCGCAGCCACTCGCTGTTGCGGCGCACCTCGGTCTGCTCGCGGTCGAGGATCTTGAAGGCCTGCTCCTGGTAGGTGGCGGCGTTGGCCTCGATCTCCTCGGCCGTTGGCACGGGGCGGGTGGCAGAGCGCCCGCTCGGGTCCCCGACCTGCGCCGTGAAGTCGCCGATGATCAGGACGACCTGATGGCCGGCCCGCTGGAACTCGGCCAACTTCTCGAGCACGACCGTGTGGCCGAGGTGGATGTCGGCCGTGGTCGGGTCGATCCCCAGCTTCACGCGCAGCGGTCGCCCGCCCTCTAATTGCTCCGCAAGCCGCCCCTCGGGCAGCACGTCGACCGCGTTTCGCGTCAGGTCGGGCACGGCGGCAATGCTAAACTGCCGCCTTCGCTCGGCGGGTCGTGAGACCGTCGGGCCTTTTTGCGTAGCGCCCTCTTTGATGGCTGTCCTAGGACTTAAACGCCGGCGCAGCGACGGCGGTGAGATCTCGCCGCCCCCGCCGCCCCCGATTTCCGCCACCGCGCCGGGGCCACCGTCCCCTCCCAAGAAAACGAAGCCGCGCCTGAAGAAGCTGCGGATTCTCTTCGTCTTGCTCGGGCTCGGCGTCCTCGCCGTGGTCTCGATGGTCTTCGGGATGATGGCCGCGGTCTCGCAGGACCTGCCGGCGATCTACAACTTCGCCGAGTACAAGGCCTCGAAAAACAGCGAGCTCTACGACGACAACGGGGAACCGATCGGGACGCTGACCAGCGATCAGAACAAAATCCTCCTCAACTCCTCGCAGATCTCCCCCAACATCAAGAACGCGGTGGTCTCGATCGAGGACGCCCGCTTCTACGAACACGAAGGCGTCGACTTCCGCGGCATCGCCCGCGCCCTCGTCAGCGACATCGCCAGCCAGAGCGCCCAGCAGGGCGCCTCGACGATCACCGAGCAGTTCGTCAAGAACGCGCTCGAAGCCGAAGGCAGCCGCACGATCCTGGAGAAGTTCCGCGAGGCGGCGCTCGCCTACCGGCTCGAGCACCACTGGAGCAAGGACAAGATCCTCACCGAGTACCTGAACACGATCTACTTCGGCGAGGGCGCCTACGGGATCGAGGCCGCCGCCCGCACCTACTTCGGCGCCGCCCATCCCGGCTGCGGCACCCCGACCGAACCCTGCGCCTCCGTGCTGGAGCCCTGGGAGGCGGCGACGCTGGCCGGGATCATCGCCTCCCCCTCGGCCTTCGACCCCAAGGTCTATCCCGAAAACGCGCTCGGCCGCCGCAATCTGGTGCTGGAAAAGATGTACGAAAACGGCTACATCTCAGAAGAACAGATGCGTGAAGGCCAACAGAAGGCCCTGCCGGCGCCGAGCTCGATCGAACCGCCGACCATCGACTCGAAGGCCCCCTACTTCACCGCCTACCTGCGCCAGCAACTCGTCGAACGCTACGGCGCCTCGAAGGCCTTCTTCGGCGGCCTCAAAGTCAAGTCGACGCTCGACCTGAAGCTGCAGGGGGCGGCCGAAGAAGCGGTCAACAACTACCTCGGCTACTCGCCGGCAACCGCCTCGGTGGTCGTGATCGACAACCACAACGCCGGAATCAAGGCGATGGTCGGCGGTCCCGACTTCCAGACCAAGCCCTTCAACCTGGCCACCCAGGGGCACCGCCAGCCCGGCTCCTCGATCAAGCCTTTCACCTTGATCACCGCGCTGGAAGAGGGGATCTCGCCCTACACCGTCTTCCCCTCCGAACACCGCACCTTCCACTTCGGCAAACACGGCAAGGAAGTCTTCGAAGTCTCCAACGACGAGGACTCCTACCTCGGCTCCTGCGACATCGTCTGCGCGACGACCTACTCGGACAACTCGATCTACGCCGCGCTCGGTCTCGAAGGTCTGAAGGGCAAGACGGTGGAGGACCGAACCCGCTCGATCGCCTCGACTGTCCACAAGGCCGGCTACGACGATCCGATCTCCACCAACCCGGCGATGGTCCTC
>JBQCEW010000366.1:0-3510 GCA_051959815.1 Solirubrobacterales bacterium | reverse complement strand
GGTCTTCCTGATCCTCTTCCTCGCCCCCGTCTACGTCCCGCTCGGCCTGCTCAGCGGCTGGATCCACGCCGTCGCCTCCGTCAACCCGGTCACGGCCCTGATCGAGGCCGGCCGCGGCTTCATCTCCGGCGACCCCACCGTCGTCGCCCTCGCCTTCGCCGTCGCCTTCGCCCTCCCCCTCCTCTTCGCCCTCTGGGCCCGCGGCGGCCTGAAGCGCGCCGAAGCAGCCGGCTAGCTGCCCCCACACCACTCCACCGCCCCTAAGTGACGAAAGTCACGTCTCCCTCCCTCGATTCCGGGGAACTTGAAGAACCCTGGGCCCTGCAGCGCAAATCCAGTCGATCTCCCGCAAATAAAGAACGAAGATTTAAAGTGTCATTTGTGACGCAGAGGCCGCTAGAGCTGATCCTCGCCAGGAACCTGATGTCGGCTCTCTCAACCCCTGCCTTCCTCGTCGACGAGGGCGGGCTGCTGGTCTTCTACAACGAGGCCGCCGGGCTGCTGCTCGGCAAGCGCTTCGAGGAGCTGGGGACGGTCGGCCCGCAGGAGTGGGGCTCGCTCTTCGGCCCCTTCGACGAGAGCGGCGACCCGATCCCCTACGACGACCTGCCGCTCGTGACCGCGGTGCGCGCCGGCCGCCCCGCCCACGCCGAGCTGACCGTGCGCTCGACCGACGGGACCAGCCACGACGTCGAGGTCTCGGCCTTCCCGATCCTCACCCCGCACGGCTCGCAGGGCGCGATCGCCGTCTTCTGGCCCTCGCTGGCCAACGGCAACGGAGCGGCGGCGTGAAGGTCAAGCTCTGGGGGACGCGCGGCTCGATCCCGGCCCCCGGGCCGGAAACGATCCGTTATGGCGGCAACACCTCCTGCGTCGGCGTCACCCTCTCCGACGGATCGATGCTCGCCCTCGACGCCGGCACCGGCATCCGCTGCCTCGGGCTGGCGCTGCCCGACGAGCCGACCCGCCTTCACATCCTCCTCACCCACCTCCACCTCGACCACATCCAGGGCCTCGTCTTCTTCGCCCCCGCCTTCCGGCCGCAGACCGAGATCGTGATCTGGGGGCCGGCCTCGCCCGAGGCCTCGCTGCGCGACCGCATCGCCCGCTACATCTCCGCGCCGCTCTCCCCCGTCGAGGTCCGCGAGCTGCCCTGCGACGTCTCCTTCCGTCACTGCCCGGAGAGCGAGTGGGAGATCGGCTCGGCCCGCATCCGCGCCGCCTCGGTCACCCACCGCGGCCCGACCCTCGGCTACCGGATCGAAGAGGGCGACTCCTCGCTCACCTACATCCCCGACCACGAGCCGGCGCTCGGCGCCGACCTCGATGAACTCGAGGAGGACTGGATTTCCGGCTTCGCCCTCGCCAGGGACACCTCGCTGCTGATCCACGACGGCCAGTACACCGACGCCGAGTACCCGTGCCACCTCGGCTGGGGCCACTCGGCGACCTCGCACGCGCTCAGCTTCGCCCGCCGCACCGGCGCCGAGCGCACCGTCCTCTTCCACCACGATCCGCTGCACTCCGACGACCTGCTCGACGAGCTGGCTGCGGAAACGCGTCAGAAGTGGACCGAGCTGGGCGGTGACCCGGCGATGGTCGAGCTCGGGCAGGAGCGCAGCGAGTACGAGCTGCCCGTCCGGGCGCCGAAGGCAGCCACTCCGGCCGTCCCGGCGGTTTAGTTCAACCACCTGGAGGAATCGATCATCTAGGCTGCGGGCGTGTCCCCGGCCGACCGGATCGAGGCAGCCGCCGAGCGCTCGCCGCTGGTGCGCTCCGCGCTGGAGCAGGCGCGCTCCGACCACGCAGGCCAGGTCCGCAACGGCAGCGGCGGCATGCCCTACGTCGAACACCCAATCCGGGTTGCGGCCCTGCTCGACGAAGAGGGCTACGGCGAGCAGGTGCTGGCGGCGGCGCTGCTGCACGACGTCGTCGAGGATTCGGAGACGACGCTCGACGAGCTGCGCGAGAAGTTCGGCGGCGAGGTCGCCGGCCTCGTCGGGGCGATGACCGACGACGAGAAGATCGAGGACTACCGCGAGCGCAAGGCCGAGCACCGGGAACGGCTGGCCGCCGCCCCGCACGAGGCGATGGCGATCTACGGCGCCGACAAGTTGACCAACTCCAGCACCCTGCGTGCCGCCTACGCCGAGGAAGGCGACGCGGTGCGTGGCGAGTTCAAGGTGCCGCTGGAGCTGAAGCTGGAGATCTGGGAGGGGGACCTGGCGCTGCTGCGCGAGAAGGCGCCGGAGGTGCCCTTCCTCGACCGGCTCGAGAAGGAGCTCAGTCGCCTTCGGGCTTGCCTAGAGGCTCCTGCCCCGCGCTCAGCTTGAGTCGCCGCTGCAGCGGCAGCACGAACCAGAAGAAGCTGAAGACGCAGAGGGCGAGCGCGGCGGTGACGACGGCCGCGGCGGTGGAGAAGAGCACGTCGGTGATCAGCAGGATCGCGCCGGTCATCGCCAGGGCCAACAGGGCGAGGCCGACGATCGCGAAGCGGTTGGCGTAGTAGACGAGCCGGCGCTTCTGCTGGTAGCGGAAGGTGATCCGGTGGTAGGCGGAGGGCGAGATCAGCATCGTCGCCGAGATCGCGGTGAGGATCAGGGTCGCGAAGTAGACGATCTTCTGGAACTGGGTGACGTCTTCGAAGCCTTTCTGGAACGGGACAGCGAGCAGGAAGGCGAAGAGGACCTGGACGCCGGGCAGGGCGACACGCAGCTCCTGCAGCAGCTCGCCGAGGTTGCGGTCGAGGCGTTCCTCCTCGGTCTCGTCGCGACCGGAGTCGCGTTCCGGCTGATCCCTTTGCTCGCTCTCCGACACCTATCGCTCCGCTCCCGATACCCGGTTGCCCATTCCCGCACCCTACGTAAATCGAAACCATAGGATCGCGCGATGGGACGACTGGCGGTGATCCTCGGCAGCAACGCGCTCGGGCCGGGCGGCGAGGAGATTGCGGCTGCGGCGGCCGAGCAGGGGGCGGCGATCGTCCAGCGCCACCGCGGCGGGGACGGCGCTTTCGTCCTTCCCCACGCGATCGACCACGAGACGAACCTGCGGCCGCTGCTCGAGCAGGGATGCGATCGGGTGCTGGCGATCGGCTCGGTCGGCTCGCTGCGACCCGAGCTCGGCGTCGGCAGCCTCGTCTGCCCCGACGACTTCATCGCCCTCAACCTCGGCGACTCCATCTATGACGACGCCCGCGCCCACTCGGCCCCCGGCTTCACCCCACGCTGGCGCGAGGAAGTGATCGCCGCCTGGAGCGAGGGCGGGCAGGCGCCGCGCGACGGCGGCGTCTACTGGCAGGCGCGCGGCCCGCGCTTCGAGACCCCGGCCGAGATCCGCCTGATGGCGGCGCACGCCGACGTGGTTGGGATGACGATCGCCTCCGAGTGCGTCGTCGCCGGCGAGCTCGGCCTCGACTACGCGGCGCTGTGCG
The DNA here is from genome assembly GCA_051959815.1 of Solirubrobacterales bacterium. GTDB lineage: Bacteria > Actinomycetota > Thermoleophilia > Solirubrobacterales > 70-9 > VAYN01. The sequence goes on along the minus strand of JBQCEW010000366.1, from coordinate 77 downwards.
TCGTCGACAACCTCGCCAACGGCCTCGCCGCGGAGCCGGTCAGCACCGAGGCGATGGAAGCCGACCGCCTCGTCAAC
>JBQCEW010000365.1:0-5477 GCA_051959815.1 Solirubrobacterales bacterium | reverse complement strand
CTGCGTTTGATCTATGGTGGTTGGTTTCCGAGGTCCTCCGGTGTAATGTTCGCCTTATGAAATCCGTTCGGGGGCGGGGGGGTAGCCCGCGCTGTTCGATTGCAGCTAAGCCGCGAAGCGGCGTGCTGCGCAATTACAGAGGAGGATGGCGGCACCCTCCCCCCGACAGCGCTTCGTCCCTTGGACAGCTAGCGCGGTTCGAGGATGACCAGGGGGATCTCGCGTTGGGCCCGGGCCTTGTAGTCCTCGTAGGGGCGGTAGATCGCCACCGCCTTCGCCCAGAGCCGGTCGTACTCCTCGGGTCCGGCTTTGCGGGCGTGGACGGGGCGGATCTCCGAACCGATCTGCACGGTCGTGTCGGGATTCGCCATCAGGTTGTGGAACCAGGCGGGGTGCTTGTGGAAGCCGCCCTTGGAGGCGATGACGAAGACGTTCTCGCCGTCCTCGATGTACTGCAGCGGCGAGGTCCGGTGGGTGCCGGTCTTGGCGCCGACGTGGTCGAGCAGCAGCATCCGCCCCCGCAGGCCGGGGATCTTGTGGCCGAGGCGCCCACCCGTCCTCCGATAGAGGAACGTGTGGGCGCCCATGGCGCGGCGCAGGACCGGCCAGGTCCGCGCCGCCAGGTCGAGGTAGCGCGGCGTCCACCGCGCTCCGGTGTCGCTCAGGTGTACATCCCTCCGAACATGCCGCCGGTGACGTTCAGCACCTGGCCGTGCATGTAGTTGGCCAGCGGCGAGCAGAGGAAGAGGACCGGGCCGGAGGCCTCCTCCGGGGTCGCCGGGCGGCCCAGCGGGATGATCGCCGAGGCCATCGCCCGCATCTGCTCGGGGATACCGAGCTCGATCTTCTCGCCGCTGGGGGCGGTCATTTCTTCGCCGGCCTCTTTGGCACCGGTAAGGCGGGTTTCGACGAAGCCGAAGGCGACCGCGTTGACGTTGATCTTGAACTGGCCCCACTCCTTGGCCAGCGTTTTCGTCAGGCCAACCACGCCCATCTTCGCGGCCGAGTAGTTGACCTGACCGGCGTTGCCCATCATCCCCGAGGTCGAGGAGACGTTGACGATCTTGCGGAAGACCTCTTTGCCCTCGTTGCGCTCGGCCTTCGCTGCCTCGCGCCAGGCCGGCGCCAGCGCGCGGGCGACGCGGAAGGGGACGATCGTGTGGATGTCCAGCATCGCCTGGAACTGCTCGTCGGTCATCTTGTGGGCGACGCCGTCCCAGGTGTAGCCGGCGTTGTTGACGACGATGTCGACCGTGCCGAAGGCATCCTGGGCGGCCTTGACCAGGTCGTCGGCGGCGCCGGTCTTGGTCAGGTCGCCGGCGAAGACCGCGGTCTCGCCGTTGATCTCACTTGCCGTCTGCTCGGCGACGTCGGCGTCGAGGTCGTTGATCAGCACCTTGGCGCCCTCGCTGACGAACAGCTCCGCCGTGGCGCGTCCGATTCCGCGTGCCGACCCGGTTACGATCGCCGCTTTCCCGTCCAGAAGTCCCATTACTCCGTCTCTCCTTCGATCGATGAAAAGTCGGGCAGGAGGCTATCGGGAACGCGCGAGCCTGGTTGACTGGCCAGTCGGTCAGTTGAGCTGGGTGCCGCCGTCCTCGGTGATGGTCCAGTGCGGGTTGTGGGCGATCTCCCAGGGATGGCCCTCGGGATCGACGAAGACGCCGCTGTAGCCGCCCCAGAACGTTTCGGCCGGCTCGCGGCTGATCGTCGCCCCCGCTGCGCGGGCTTCCTCGATCGCGGCGTCGACGTCGGCGGGGGAGCCGAGATTGAGCGCGAGGGTGACGCCGCCCCAGCCGCCGGCGTCCTCGACCGCGCTGTCCTCGGCCAGGCGGGCGCGGTCCCAGAGGGCGACGATCATGTCGCCGGCCTGGAAGAAGACGACGTCGTCATCGGGTTCGGCGCCGGTGCTCCAGCCGAGGGCTTCGTAGAAGCGCCGGGCTCGGCCGAGGTCGGCGACGCCGAGGGTGATCAGGCTGACCCGCTGCCTCATCGGCTTCGCCCCGGCTCGCCGACGCGCGCCAGATAGGCGTCGAGCGCGTCGGTCTGGTGCGTGTCCTCGTAGACCTCGTAGGCGCGCATCTTGCCCCAGGCCATGTGCCCCCAGATCACGTAGCGGTTGTCGTAGACGCGCCCCTCCTCGGGATCGTCGAGGTGGATGTGGCCGCGGACGCAGAGGGTCTGTCTCCAGGGGAAGCCCTTGAGGACAACCTCGTCGGGGTAGATCTGCAGTCCGATCGCGGCGAAGCGGTCGAGCCATTCCTTCAGCTCTTGTTTGTTGCTCGCACCCGGGGCGAACGAGCTTTCGCCGGGGAAGGTGAAGCGCACGTCATCGGGATACATCCGCACGGTCGGGGAAGGGTCTCCTTCCCTCAGCCTGCGCATGTTGTGGTCGATCAACCTCGCTGCCAGCCACGAAAGCATCGGTGCCTCCTCGAGTTGATGTCCGGGCAACGTACCGCGGCATCGCGTCACCGGGGTAAACACGAGCCCTTCTGTGGCGAATGCACGATGCGACACGGTGTCCAGTTCGGCACAATCGAGGGTGATGACAGTCCTCGTCGCCTATGCCTCCAAGCGCGGGTCGACCCGCGAGATCGCCGAGACCGTGGCGGCGACGCTGCGCAGAGAGGGGCTTGGCGTCTGCCTCGAGCGGGTGGAGGACGTGCAGAGCCTCGAGCGCTACGACGCGATCGTCGTCGGCAGTGCCGTCTACATGAAGCGCTGGCGCGGGGACGCCCGGCACTTCCTCAAGAAGCACCGCAAGGCATTGCGGCAAAAGCCCTTCTGGGTCTTCAGCTCGGGGCCGGTGGGGGATCCGGCGAACGACAACCCCGAGTGGATGGAGCCGCCGAAAATCGTCGAGAAGGTCGAGGAGCTGGGCGGGAGGGAGCACGTCGTCTTCGGCGGCTGCCTGCCCAGCGAGCCGAGCGGGTTCATGGAGAAGGCGATGGTCGAGGGGACCCCGAGGGAGTTCCGCGACCGCCGCGACTGGGCCCAGATCCGCGATTGGGCGCACCAGATCGCCTCCTCGCTGGTCGCTGTCCCGCACTAGAGCCAGGCCTCTCCAAGCCCCTGCGCAAAGGATGCGCGCTTCTCCGTCCGGAGGATGGATCAACTTTCTCTCGTAATTCCGGAGATTTTCGTGTGATCTTAAGGTCTTCTTTTTGTTAGCCGATACACATGTTTAAGATGCCCCGGATGCTTTTGCCCCCCGGCCGCAGGTTGCTGGTCGGCTTGCTTGTGGCTGTGGCCCTCCTCGCCCTGCCCGCTGCCGCCACGCCTGTCTCCAAGATCGTCGTCTTCGGCTCCCACAAGGGGTCCACGCTGAAGCTGCACCCGCGTGGCAACAAGATCGTGGTCAAGGGCAATTTCGCCCACCACCACCCGGTCGGCTGCCGCTTCAAGCACCACCACCGGCTCGCCGTCTGCCCGACCCGCGGCGTGGGCTTGATCGAAGTCGACATGGGCCCGAAGGGGGACCTCGTCAAGGTCACCAAGACCCTTCCTCTGCCGCTGGTCACCCACCTCGGCCGTGGCTCGGACAAGTTCATCGGCAAAGGCGAGCGGGACATCTGCTTCTCCGAAGGCTCCCGTCGCAACCGCTGCATCGGCGGCGGCAACAACGACGTCTGCATCACCGGCAATCGCAACAGCGACTGCGTCGGCGGACCCGGCAACGACTACTGCCACCACGGCGCCGGCAGCGACGGCTGCTGGGGCGGACCCGGCCGGGACATCTGCATCATGGGCGCCGGCGAAGACGGCTGCCACGGCGGCCCCGGCAACGACCGCCTCTACGGCGGCCCATCCCCCGACCAGCTCTACGGCGGCCGCGGCTTCGACTATTGCAACGGCGGCCTCGGCCTCGGCCGCTCCCACCGCTGCAACACCGGCCCACGCCACTGAGCCTAAGCTCCACCCCGAGTCTGTGAAAACTGCCCTTGAGGAGGGGTTTTCACAGACTCGCGTTCGCAGATACCCGCGAGTCCTTGCGCTGCCCAAGTGTCCCTAGTCCTAGGCCCGCCACCTTCTCTTCCGCGAGGTCTCCAAAGGCGGCTGGCTAGCAATCGCCCTCGTCATCGCGGTGGTCGTGCTGTTGGTCTACTGGCCGCGGATTGCGTCGTGGGTCGAGCGGCGGTGGTTCAGAAGATGAAGACAGTAAATTCCTATCCTGATAGTTCTGTCTTATGAAAAAAAGATTGCCGAGATCCGTGCTGCTGAAAGAGGCTCCGCCACCACCACCTCCTCCGACTCTGGGCTCAGGCTGCCGGAGACTTCGGCGGTTTATTTGGGTCGCCTTCGACAGCAGCGGAATCTCACTTTGCTTCGATTGCCGAGGATGTTCGGTTCACGACCTTCTTAATTGCGCTCGTCATGCTGTCCGAGGGTTTGATGCGATCGACCGGCAGTGGTTCAGCAGCGTGCTAGCCCTGTAGCAATCCGTGCTTGATTAATCGCTCGAACGTCTCGTTCTCCAACTCATCTCCGAAGGCCCTATCGCGTGCTTCCCAATAGAGGTCATTTTTGATCCAAACTGCGCAACGTTCACCAAGTCCGAGTTCCGAAAGCCTCTCCTTGGCGATCTGTCCACTTTTCAGCAGGTGGAGGTATGAGTAAAAGCAAGTAGCAAGAGCTAGAAGAAGGGCCACCCCGAAGCTGGCGATAACGAGAGCGTTGTGATCTCGAATGACCACTACGATTGCGACCACAGTGACCAAGTTAACTATCAGTCCGATCCACATTTGAAACATCCTTATGCTGCGGAATAAAGGCGGCACACTTCGGATGGGGGAAACCACTGCCTCGTAGATCAGTCCCAGTCCCCCAACTTCAGTATTTACTAGGTCCTCTAAGCGTCTGCGGGCTGCGGCTATCACGGTCATATCTGCGTACTCCTGAAACATATAAGCGAGGGTAAGCAGGTAGATCGGTGAGAGAGGGACCAGTGCATTTAGCGAGTTCACGGCCACAGCAAAGGAGCCGGCAATGGAGGTGACTCCCGTTAAGACGGTTGCAACTCGCTCCTCTACATTGCGTCTAGTCTGGCTCATTTGGAGGAGCGCAATCGCCTCATCACGACGCGTTTCGACAAGCTTGAAGTTCGGATTTTCTGCTCCCTCCACTGTTCTCATCGTACGCAGGTTCACAGTCCCATCGTTTTGCCGATGATCTCTTTCATGATCTCGTCGGTGCCGCCGCCGATGGGGCCTAGGCGGGCGTCGCGGACGGCGCGCTCTATGCCGTACTCGCGCATGTAGCCGTAGCCGCCGTGGATCTGGAGGGACTGGTCGGCGATGTCGAGAACGGCGCGTTGAGTCATTAGCTTCGCCATCGAGACCTCTTGGATGCAGTCCTGGCCTTCGTGGAAGAGGCGGAGGGCGTTGTAGGTGAGGGCGCGGGAGGCTTCGGCGCGGGTGGCCATCTCCGCTACCTGGTGCCGGATCGCCTGGAACCTGCCGATCGGGCGGCCGAAG
>JBQCEW010000364.1:0-6723 GCA_051959815.1 Solirubrobacterales bacterium | reverse complement strand
GACCGAGCTGCTGCGACTGAAGGACCTGCTCGGCCTCTCGCTCGAGGAGCTGAAGGAACTGGTCGAGGCCGAGGGTGCGCGGGCGGAGCTGCGGCGCGAGTGGCACAGCGGCGTCGAGGACCCCGTCCGCCAGCGCCAGATCCTCGAAGAGTCCCTCGCCTACACCGCCCGCCAACTCGAGCTAGTCCGCCGCCGCCGCGACGAGATCGCGAAGCTGGAAAAAGAGCTGGTCGCCCGGCGCAAGCGGGTGAAGGGATTACTGCGGCAGCTCGAGCGAGACCCTGCCGGTCACTAGGACGCGTCAGGCGTCGACCGGCACGGCGACGCCGGCGGTCTGCTCCTCGAAGTGCTTGCTCAGCATCGTCACCTGTCCCTGGTAGTTCGAGCCGAGACCGCTGCCGTAGAGGCGCTCGGCCGGTGCCGCCATCCGCTCTAGGGCCAGCTTGCAGACGGGCTGGCGGTGCTCGACCATGAAGGAGACGTCGCGGGCGCGCACCTCAAGGGCCGCGCGGCTGCCGTGCCGGCCCCCCTCCGGGTCGTAGCCGAAGCCGGGGTCGAAGAAGCCGGCGTAGTGGGTGCGGAGCTCGCCGGCGGTCGGGTCGTAGGCCATCATCTCGGCCGCGATCTGCGGCGGGATGCAGACGCCCTCGGCGGAGAGCAGCAGGTAGAAGATCTCCGGCTCCAGCACGACCCTGCCGCCCGGCTCCGGGTAGACCGGGTCCCAGTAGTCGGTCCAGCGGTAGGCCCGGATCCGCGCGAGGTCGACCGGGAGGCTGTTCTTCTTCGCCCGGTAACCGACGACGCGATCGGTCGGGCCGGAGAGGTCGAGGCTGAGGAAAAGGCCGTCGGCCACCGCCATCTCCGACTGGCGCAGAGCGTGCGAGTCGAGATAGAGGAGCGGGAACTCGTCCTGCAGCTCGCGGATGTCGTCGTCGGTCAACCGGACCTCACCCCGCGACAGACGCAACTGGTTCAGCGAGAGCCCCGTCCTCACCTGGATCGCAAAGGAGCGGGGAACGACCTCCAGGTAGAGCTTGCCGCGATAGCCGGCGCGGATGTCGTCGAAGCGATGGTGGCGGTCGGTGATCACCCGCGTGAAGACGTCGAGCCGGCCGGTCGAGCTCTTCGGGTTTGCCTTGCCGCGCACGTCGTCGGGCAGGTCCAGCTCCTCGATCAACGGCACCAGGTAGGGACGGTCGCGCTCCAGCACCGCCCCGTCGCGCAGGTCGACCCGCTGGAAGGCGAGCCCGTCGATCTTCTCCTCGACGGTCGAGTCGACGTCGGGCAGGAACGAGCAGCGCAGGGCCCAGGCGAAGTCGCCGAGCCGCAGGTCAATGCTGGCCGGCTGCACCGCCTCGGGCCGAATCCGAAAGTCCCCGGAGCCGATCCATTCAGACTCGATCGCCTGGTTCAGCGCCTGCGAAGGGAAGACGCCGCTGGTCGGATCGCTCATCCCGCGGAGACTATTCGCCGTGCCTCCTCCGCGCCCAGGTAGGCGCCGAGGACGAACTCGAGAATCTCCGGAAATAGCTGATCCAGCTCTTTGACTTCCCGCGCGAAAATGCGCCGTCCAAGCATCGAGGCGACTCCGCCGACCACTGCCTCGTCCGTCGACTCCGGCACTTCGGCGCCCCCCAGCCCCAACGGCGCCCCCTTCCGCAGGTCGCTGACGAAGAGCTCGATCGCGGCCTGGTAGCGGTCATAGATTCCGCGGCCGGCACGAAGTCCTTCCACGAGGGCGATGCTGGCCAGAGCCGGTTCGGCGCTGAACAGCTTCAGCAGCGACTCGATCCCCGCCCGGACGCGGTGGGGCCACTCCGCCCCTTCCGCTTCCTCGCAGCTAGCGAGGACGTGCTCCCGGATCCGCTCTATCGCCGCATCGTAGGCGGCGACAAAGCAGTCGTCCTTGCTTTCGAAGTGTTTGTAGAAGTCGCTCTTGGAGACCGCTGCACGCTGGCCGATCAATGAGACCGTGGTTTTCTGATACCCGACCTCATACAGCGCCTGAACCAGGCCGGCAATAAGTCGTTCGCGCTGATTTCGCGCTACGAACTCAGGCGAAAGGCCATGGCGTCCCCGCGGTAGTCGATCCATTTCCTAATGGAGTCTGCCACCGTACTGTCACTTTCGCCTCCCGGTACCGGCCACTTTTCCTACACCGAGGTACGGAGAGAGGACGAACTGGGACAATTCAGGGAGCAAGTCACCCGCGTTTTCAGCCTCACCACGACGGATCTGCTGCTGGACGATCCAGGCGACGCCACCGATCAACGACTCCTCGATCGTTGCCGGTAGATCGACATCCGTGGGAGCGTGCTGGCGCAGGAGCTCGACAAATGCGTGCATGCCGGCGTCGTAGAGACGGGCTGAGCTGGGGGTGGCGGAGATTGCCTCGACCATGCACATCCTCGCCGGCGCGGGGTGCTCGGCAACGTAAGCAAGGAGCGCCTCGAGCCCGGCAACGATCTGCTCCTCATGCCCCTCCGTCCGTTCGCAAGCTTCTTCGACAACCACCCTCATCTCATTCAAGGTGGTATCGACGGCGGAGAGGAACAGATCCTCCTTGCCATCGAAGTTGTCATAGAGGGTTTTGCGGGCCACCGCCGCCCGACGCACGATGTCGGCGATCTTGGTCGCCTCATAGCTCTGTTCCGCCGTCAACTCGGCTACCGCATCCATCATTCGGCGCCGCTTGTGGCCAGCAACGAACTCTCTCGGCAACTCCGGTCGTATGGACGTCATCGGGAGCCTCCTTCGGCCTCGACGGCCGACCCCACGAAACCGGCAAAGATCTCCGATGGCCCACCCGGCCGACCTCTGTTCTGGTACCGTGAGAAAACTTTCGTTGTTTTTAATGGATACTTTGGAGTACTGTGGCGTCCAGCGATCGAATTCAATTGAGCCAAGAGACCCTCCTCGCGGCAATCGGTGATGGTTGGCCTCCCGAGCAGGTCGAGGCAGCCCTTGACCTGCTTGCCAACAGCAGTGGCAAGTTCCCTTCTGGCGTTCGCAGGCTCCCCTCTGACCTGATCCGAGCCATTCAGCGAGAGCGGTTGATCGTCGCGATGCTCAACGCCGCCGCGGAACTTGGATACCTGGAAACCAACGTCCAGGACGTGATCGACCGGGCGGGCGTCTCCCGCCCGACCTTTTACGAGCACTTCTCGAACAAAGAAGACTGCTTCCTCGCGGCCTTCGACACCAGCGCCGCCCGTCTGCGCAGCAAGATCGAGGGAGCCGTCCGTCAAGGGGGCAATGTCTGGCGCGACCGGGTCCGTTATGGCCTCGAAGCCCTGCTCAGCTTCGCCAGCCGCGAGCCCGACACCGCCCGCACCCTGGTGGTCGAGGCCCGCGCCGCCAGCGCAGCGGCGGTCCAGCGTCGTGTCGAGCTGCTCGACGAGTTCGCGCGGTGCCTGGACGAACAAGCTCGCGACCTTCTCCCCGACCTGCCTGTCCAGAGCAGCCTCACCGCAGCGGGCATCGTCGGCGGGGTCGAATCCCTTCTCTACTCCCGTCTCTGCAAGCAGGAATACGATCACCTCGAATCGCTGCTTCCTTCGATGATGTACTTCGTCGTGCTTCCTTACGAGGGTCATGAGGCGGCTGGTGAGGCGTTCGCGGTCAACTAGATCCAGAGTACTAAAATTAGACACAAAGTACAGCTTTTTCCCCGCTGCCCAATGTGGCGCTAATAGAAGTATCTACGCTAAAAAGTCCCATTTCCACCTAGCGCAAAACCTGGCCAGCTAGCCAACTAGTCTAATAGGTTTTATTGCGGATCCAAACGGGTACCTAGGAAGGTTTCTATCCTTCCACACCCCCTTGGCGAGCGCCCGAAATATGCCGCCGCCCTCAGGCCCGGAAAGCACGTCGTTTAAGGGGAGAAAACGTTTTCCCGTCGATAGGGCAAGGACGCAGGGAGCGTGGCGTGCTTTGCACGCGAGCGACCGAGGACGCCGCAATCCGAAGCCATGGCGACGGGAACGGAGGGGGTGGGATTCGAACCCACGAGCCCCCTTACGAGGGCCAACGGTTTTCGAGACCGCCCCGTTCAACCACTCCGGCACCCCTCCAGGGAAATCCGCGGGAGGCGGATTGTAGGGAGCGATGGGCTCACGAGCCGTTGCCGGTCTTAAGAGTTCCCTCCCGCTGCCGACAAACCCAGTGTGTCCAGCGGCGAGCAGACCAAGCTGGGGCAGTTCTTCGACCGCCATCCGCGCCTGCTCCGGGTGCTGGCGTTATCTGCCCTGATTTGGGGAGTTGGTTACCTCGCTTGGCGCGTCGGCTGGAGCGGTGAAGGCGCCAGTCCCGTCGTCTTCGCGATGCTGCTGGCGACCGAGGTCTACGGCCTCTACGCGCTGGCGATCCTCACCTGGTTCTCCTGGTCGCGACCACGAACCGAGCGGCCGCCCGTCCCCCCCGGCCGCAAGGTCGACGTCTACGTCTGCACCTACGACGAGCCCGTCGAGGTGGTGATGGCGACCCTCGCCGGCTGCCGCGCCCTTACCTACCCGCACACGACCTACCTGCTCGACGACGGGCGGCGGGCGGAGATGAAGGAGATCGCCGAGCTGGCCGGAGCCGAGTACATGACCCGGCCCGACAACTCGCACGCCAAGGCGGGCAACCTCAACGCGGCGCTGCCGCGCACCGAGGGCGACCTCGTCTTCGTCCTCGACGCCGACCACGTGCCGATGCCCGACGCGCTCGACGCGCTCGTCGGCTACTTCGACGACGAGCGGATGGCGATCGTCCAGACCCCGCACGACTTCTTCAACCACGACTCGGTCCAGCACTACGTCGTCGGCCGCCACGAGCAGTCGCTGTTCTACCGCGTCATCTGCCCTGGCAAGGACCGCCACGGCGCCGCCTACTGGTGCGGCTCGGCAGCGCTGATCAACCGCCATGCCCTGCTCGAGATCGGCGGCGTCGCCACCGAGACGATCGCCGAGGACTTCCACACGACGATCCGACTGCTGCGGCACGGCTGGCGCACCCGCTACCACGACGAGGTCCTGGTCCAGGGCCTGGCGCCGCACGACCTCGACGGCTACCTGCTGCAGCGCGATCGCTGGGCGCGCGGCAACCTCGCCGTCTTCACGCTGCCGGAGTCGCCGCTGCGGGCGAAGACGCTGAGCGCGAAGCAGCGGCTTTCCTTCCTCGCCAGCCTGCTCGCCTACCTGGCCCCGCCGATGCGGCTGCTGCTCCTGCTCACGCTCGGCGTCGTGCTCTGGACCGGCGAGCTGCCGATGAAGATCAGCGTGGCGGCGCTGGCGGCGCTGTGGGTGCCATACGTGGCGCTCAACTTCGGCGCCGGCGCTGCGCTGGCCCGCGGCTACATGCGGATCCCGGAGAGCGCCCACTACGAGCTGCTGACGATGGAGATCTACACCCGGGCGCTGCGCTGCGCGATCCGCCCCGGCAAGACCAAGTTCAAGGTGACGCCGAAGCAGGGGCGCGACGGTGGTGGTCTGCACGCCCTCGGCAAGCTCCACCTCGTCCTCTTCTGCATCGTGCTGCTAGCCGGCGGCACGACGATGCGCATCCTCGACCTGGCGGGCGTCGGCCCGCTGCCCGACCTGCCGGGGATCGCGGCGGTGGTCGTGCCCCTGCTCGGCCTCTACGAGCTGCGACGCCTGCTGGCCACCGGCGCAGCCGTCGCACGGCGGCGCCAGCGGCGCCTCGTCTACCGCTTCGAGGGCGACGCCGAGGCCCACGTCTACGGCGCCGAGGCCCATACTCCGGCGCGGCTCGTCGATGCCTCCGCCGCGGGCGTGGGCCTGGTCGCGGAGGCACCGCTGGAGCTGGGCAGCGAACCGGCGGTCCTCCTCCGGCTCGCCGACGCCGCCGGCAACATCCATGAGGTGGCGGCGAAAGTCGAAGTGAGAACCTGCCGCGAGGTCGATGGCAGCTTCTTGGTCGGCGCCACCATCGTCGAGATCGACCCCGACGCGAGGTTGCAGCTTATGGAGTGGTGCTACGTCGTCTGCAGCCACGAGCGGCTGCGCGGCCACCGTCCCGCAGTCCCGCTCACCGAAGATGAAGCGATCGTCGTCTCCCTCGACGACTTCCGCGAGCCGGAGACGGTTCCCCTACGCCCGGAAATCCCGGCTCTCCGGCAAGCCTGAGTCGCTACTCTTTAACGCAACGGTTTTTTTAACCGGTGGGAAGGGACGAGAGGGCCGGCATCATCGGCCAAGAAATGCCGGCCCTCTCTGTGTGCAATGAAGCGGCTCAAGCCCTCCATCACGGCAGTTGAGTATAGAGGTGACCTCAAAGTAATAACCCCTGTACCTATGCAGGTACAGGCAATTTCGCCACGGCACCCCCTCCCCCACTGAGGCGCCGATACCCTTGCTGGAGACCCGGAGAGGTGTCCGAGTGGCTTAAGGAGCGCGATTGGAAATCGCGTGGGCGGGGTTAACCCGCCTCGTGGGTTCGAATCCCACCCTCTCCGTTCGACCAAATTGCGAAAGCCTGAGCCGATGTAGCGCGAATCGCGCTACACTGCTCCCGTGGCTTCCACCCATCCCCTGTCGCTTCGTCTTGGCGCAGACGGTTGGCGCGCTTTGGAGGACATCGCCCGTAAGCGGGGGCTCACCCGCGCCGAGGCCGCTCGCCAGGCGATCGCCGAGACGGCTGAGCGCGAGCGAAGGCGGTCGGGGCTCGCGGCGGAGGTTGCCCGACTCGCAGCCGATCCCGTCGATCGCGCGGAGCGCAATC
>JBQCEW010000363.1:0-2604 GCA_051959815.1 Solirubrobacterales bacterium | reverse complement strand
ACGAGCTCGCTGCCGGTGACGACGACGACGGCGCGCGGCCGCGGACGGCTTGGCGGGACGTCGCTCGTCGTCGGGGTGCGATGCTCGTTCGGAGGCAAGGACGCAGGGAGCATCAATAGCGAGAAGCTATTGGTGCGACTGAGGACGCGGCATCCGGGCGAGCAGCGCGGCCCGACGGCTCAGACTACGTTTCGCCAAGCCGTCCTAACTGGTGGGCGAGGCCCGCCGGATCGTCTTCTCGGTCACGATCAGCTGCTCGGGCCTGCCCCGCGCGGCCCCGGGGATCACCACGATCCGCCCGTTCAGCTTGGCGACCAGGTTCTGCGGCTTGCTCGCCGCGAACCAGATGCTGCGGTACAGATTTGGCTTGCGCGTGAAGGCGAGCTGGTGGCCCTGGGTGATCGTGCCTTGGAACCGCTGCACGCCCTCGGCGCGAACAAGGACCCAGGAATCGCCGTTGGTCGCCGTCAGGACGAGCCGCGCGATCGGCTGAGGCTGGGCGCGATGCCGCGGCCGGGCGGCGTTCGATCCTGTCGTGTTCAGGCCCGGCACCTTCGGGTTGTTGCTCGAGCCGAACTTGGCGGCCCCGATCACGAGCACGACGACGACCGCGATTCCCACGAGGACGAGCACGACCGCCCTCGTCTGGAACCGGGGCCCGAGCGACTGTGGCCGCGGTCGGCGTTGGTAGTCCCGCGGACGCAGGGGCACATCCTCCTCGCCGGTGACAAAGCGCGAGTTGTACTCGTCGACGTACAGCTGCCCCTCGAGCCCGAGCGCGTCGGCGTAGTTGCGGAGGAAGCCCTTCACGTACGTCGGGGCCGGGAGCACGTCGAACTGCTCGTCCTCCAGCGCCTGCAGGTACTTGCTGCGGATTTTCGTCTGCTGCTCGAGCTCCGCGAAGTCGAGCTGCTGGCGCAGACGCGCTTCGCGAAGGCTGTTTCCGATCTCGAACATGGGCTCCGGCGATTCTAGTGCGGATACCGCGTGACGCTCATTCGGCCCAGAGCAAGAGCCCGAAGAATGCGAGCGAGAGCGCCGCCGTCAGGCCGAGGCAGAGGCCGAGGATGCCCAGCCACTTGCCCCATTTCGCCATCCCCTCCCCCACGCGGCCGAGCGTCCGCTCCACCTTCACGCGGGCGCCGCGCGCCAGGACGATCGCGATCAGGCCGAGCAGCGACCCGGCGATCGCCTCTCCGGCGACCGCGTGCGGGAGGTCGACCTGTTGCAGCCTTGTCGAGTAGAGCGCCACGGGCACGGCCGCGATCGAGAGCACACCGAAGAGCACCGAGAACCGCGCCCTCGAATTCCGGACGCGACTGCTACTGCTTTTCGTAAGGCTGACCATCTGCGGCCGGCGGAATCGAGCGGCCGATGATTCCGGCTACGGCGATGAGTGTGAGGACGTAGGGCAGGGCCTGGAACAGCACCGGCCAGGCGGCCGACTCTGACGCGGACAGATCCGGGAGCCGCTGCGCCAGCGCGCTCGAGAAACCGAACAACAGGCATGCGGCGAACGCGCCGAATGGGCGCCACCCTCCGAAAATCAAGGCGGCGAGCGCGATGAAGCCGCGCCCCGCGGTCATGTTCTCGGTGAACGCGTTCACGTAGCCGATGGACAGGAAGACCCCGCCGAGCGCGGCCAGGAGACCCGAGAGCGTGACCGCCGAATAGCGGGTTGCGTACACCGAGATCCCGACTGTGTCGGCAGCCCGCGGGTGCTCGCCTACCGAGCGCACGCGCAGGCCCCGCGCCGTCTTGAAGAGGGCGAAATACGAGAGTGGCAGAAGGATCAGGCTGATCCAGATCATCAGGTTAAGCGAGCCGAACGCCTCGGAGAGGAAGTTCCCGAGACCCTTCGGCGGGATGCTCGAGAGGAAGTTGAGGTGCACGTCGGGCACCGCCGGCAGGTTGTTCGGGGTGCCCTGGTTCCCGTAGATGTCGTTGTACAGGTAGCCGGTGATCCCGAGCGCGAGAAAGTTGATTCCGGTGCCGCCGACGATCTGGTCGGCGCGCAGGTGGATCGCGAAGATCGCGTAGATGAACGCGAGCACCGCGCCCGAGGCTGCGCCGATCGCGACCCCCCCGACCCATGACCCCGTCCTGTCTGCCCCCCAGGCGCCGAAGAAGGCGCCCATCAGCATCATCCCCTCGAGGGCGATGTTCACGACGCCGCTCCGCTCGGAGAACATCCCCCCCAAAGCGGCGAAGGTCAGCGGCGTCGCCTAGCGGAAGGTCGCCGCGATCAACGTCCCCCAGACAAAGACCCCGGCCAGGTTCCCCGCGTGGGTGTGCGTGGCCAGCACTGCGCAGCCGACCGCGACGAGCGCCCCGACGATTGCGCCGCCCCCCACCCGCCGCTCGCCGCGGGTGAAGGCCCAGATGCCGGCCGCGATCGCGAGGATCGCAAGCAGGACCGGAAGGAGGACCGACCGCACGGTCACCGGCGGCAACGCGACCCAGGCCGCGAGGATCGCGATGAAGATCCCGGCGATCCCGATCGAGCGGGGCGCGATGAGCCGGTCCCACGACGTGCGGCCGCGGTAGAACCGCTCCGCGCGTACGCTCACGACTGCGTCTCCACGGCGGAGGGGTTCCTGCGCA
>JBQCEW010000362.1:0-3724 GCA_051959815.1 Solirubrobacterales bacterium | reverse complement strand
CCCGGCGGCGCCACCTCGCCGCCGACGACTGTTCTGGAGGAGGGCAGCAGCATGAGCATCGCTACGCGCGCAGCCGGTCCTGCGGCCACCTCGGCCGGGCTCGACCCGCTGCTTTTCGGCGACAACCAGTTCTTCGGGATCAACCACATGTCGGAGGAGAAAGCGCGCAGCCAGGCGATGCGCTTCCGCGAGATCGAGGCCGTGATCGACGTCCTCGACGCCGCCTACGAGGAAGGCGTGCGGACCTTCATGTGCACGACGCATGACCGCATCGCGCTGGTCTGCGATCACGTCCGCGCCAACCCCGAGCGTTATGCCGAATTCAGCTTCTACCCGGGGATGCCGTACGCCCACAAGTACGCGAACGCGGTCACCGAGAACGGGATGCTCGGGGCGGTCAAACGGTTCCTGCCGGACGAGGGGCTGTTCGACGCGGCGATCCGCGGCGGCGCTTCGCTGGCGAAGAAGGACGTCGAGGGGATGACGACGCTGCTGATCGACGCCGAGATGAAGATGTTCGCCGGGCTGCGGACGCCGGTCGTCTTCCTCCAGAACCTCGTCGTCGACCTCCTGCTCGGGCTCGGCTTCGACGACGCCTTCCGCGTCTTCGCCGACCATGTGCGCGAGCGCTACGGCGCCGAGCCCGGGTTCATCACGATGAACCTGCCACGCCTGCTGCAGGTGCTCGACGGGGTCGGGATCGAGAACCCGGTCGTCTGCGCCAACATCAACAAGATCGGCTTCCGCATGTGCGGCGGCCTCCGCGCCTACGCCGCGGCGATGGCGGAGTTCGAGTGCCGGGTGATCGCGATGTCGGTCTTCGCCTCCGGGGCGATCCCGCCGGTCGAGGCGATCGAGTGGGTGTGCAACCAGCCGAACGTGCAGTCGATCGTCTTCGGCGCTTCGAGCCGGGCCAACATCCGCAACACCCGCGAGCTGGTCGCCTCGCACTGGGACTTGTGAGCACGCTCCTGGTCGCTTCCAACGGGGGGCACCTGAAGGAGCTGCACCACCTGCGCGACCGGATTGACGGCATCGAGCCGCCGTTCAGCTGGGTCACCTTCGACACCCCGCAGGCGCGTTCGCTGCTGGCCGGGGAGGAGGTCGATTACGTCCCCTTCGTCGGCGGCCGCGACCCGCTGAACGTGGCGCGGAACCTCGGCTGTGCGCGGCGGATCTTCCGCCGCCGTCGCCCGCGGGCGGTGCTCAGCACCGGCTCCGCGGTAGCCCTTCCCTACTTCGCCTACGGCCGCGCCCGGCGGTTGCCTTGCCACTTCGTCGAGAGCGCAGCGCGGATGGACGGGCCCTCATTGAGCGGGCGGTTGATGACCCGCATCCCCGGCGTCAACCTCTACACGCAGTACGAGACCTGGGCCGACGAGCGCTGGCGCTTCCGCGGCTCGGTCTTCGACTCCTTCGCCGGCGAGGAGAACCCGGACAGACCGACGCAACTGGAGAAGGTCGTCGTCACCCTAGGCACCTACCGCGGCGTCGACTTCTCCCGCTTGGTGCAGCGCCTGCTCGAAGTCCTGCCGCCGGAGGCCGAGGTGCTCTGGCAGACCGGCGCCACCGACGTCTCTCGTTTCGAAATCGAAGCCCACGCAGCGATCCCGGAAGCCGACCTGACCGAGGCGATGCGCGAAGCCGACGCGGTCGTCGCCCACGCCGGCGTCGGCACCGCCCTGGCAGCCTTCGAGGTCGGCAAGTGTCCCCTCCTGGTCCCCCGCCGCACCACCCACGGCGAGGCCGTCGACGACCACCAGGTCCAAACCGCCCACGACCTGGCCGATCGCGGCCTGGCCCTCTCAGTCGAGGCCTCCGAACTGACCCTCGAGGACCTGCTGGCGGCGGGGGAGAGGCGGGTGGTGTGTTCGGCTCAGACGCCTGTCTTCGAGACCGTCGCCTGCTGAGGCGGTAACGCAGAAACGAATCCTCGGCCATAAAGGTGCTCCGGCCGCTCTCCTGATTGGATGTTTCAAGGGGGTAAGAGAGAGTGGGGGATGACGCGAATGACATCGTGCGGCAGGCGTGGCGGGAGCTCCCACGCGGGGATCGCACGCTTTTAAAGGCGATCAGCGCCGATCAGTGGCAGGTATGCGAGCAGCCGCTTGGGACGTACACGGACGAACTGCTCCGCTCTGCTGGTGGTGAGTCGCTGCCGGCGGACGAGATCTCCCGGGCAGACGTTGCTCTTGCCCTGTGGGTTCCGGACCTTCGCGTTGTTTTGATCAACGTGAGCCACCCTGCCTTCGATGGCCTTGACGCTCCGACCTTTGCTTACGACTTGTCCCGGGTCGCTTGGCACGAGTGGGGTCATGCGCTCTCGATTGATCGCGCCGAGAAGGAGGACATTGAAGCCGGTGAGCACTATGTCGAGCTACTGCCGGAGGGTCTTGCCAAGCTTGTCCGACAGGCGGGCTACCGTCGTCGCGAATATACGCACGAGGTCGTCGCAGAGATCTACGCGATCCTGATGATCTGGCGGCGACAAGGAAAGACCGGAAGACCTCCCTGGCTCCATCCGGAGGTCTATGAGCTTGTGAGGAGGGTAGCGGGATGGAACCAGTGAAATTGCCAGCGGGATACCGCTTGCCCAAGGGCACGACCATGGCAGACGTTCGTCGGCTCGACCAGGAATTGCTGGCGAGTGAGGGTTTAGGGACGCAGGGCTCGAAGGCCAAAGAAGGGCGCAAGGAGACTCCTCGCGAAGAGAAGTAGCGCTCCAATCTTTAGTCCCCGTGCTCCCGGTTCCACACCGGGCCTACGCAGCCACCGCCGCCTGCGGGGTAACGACGCGGCCGAGGAGCATCTCTTCGAAGACCGCTAGGAGCTGTTCGGCGGAGTGGGCGGTGTTGAACTCTTGGAGGACCTTGTTGCGGGCGGCGGTGGCTAGGTCGCGGTAGTGGGTGGGGTTGGTGAGGAGGGATTCGAGGGCGTCGGCTAGGAGGTCGGGGCGGCCGGGGGGGACTAGGAGGCCCTCGCGTTCGTGCTCGATCAGCTCGGGGATGCCGGCGATGCGGGTGCTGATCGCCGGCACTTCCATCGCCATCGCCTCCATCAGGACGATCGGGACGCCCTCGCCGAAGCTGGGCAGGCAGAAGACGGTCGCTTCTTCGTAGAGGTCGTGGAGCTGGTGTTGGCCGACGGCGCCGGGGAAGTGGACGCGGGCGCCGAGGCCGAGGTCGGCGGCCATCGCTTCCAGCTCGGGCCGCAGCGCTCCCTCGCCGGCGAGGGTGGCGCAGACGTCGTGGCCGCGGCGGTCGAGCTCGGACAGCGCTTCGAGCAGGATCGTCTGGCCCTTCTCGGGCACGAGGCGGCCGATGTAGAGGACGCGGGCCCCCGGGCCGGGGACTGCCGGCGGGGTCGCGCGGGTGAACTGCCCGACCGGGATGCCGCAGTGAACGACCCGCAGCCGCTCCCACTTCCTGGGCTCGCACAGCGTCATTAGCTGGCTGCGGCAGAACTCGCTGATGCAGACGACGAAGCTGGCGCTCTCCACCTTCTCGGCCAGCCGGTAGTGGCGCACGTCCCAGAACTCGGTCGGGCCGTGCATGGTGAAGCTCCACGACCAGCGGCCGGGCTCGCGCGCGTTGCCGAAGCGGACGGCGATCATCGTCGCATCGGCGGCGGCGTTGGCGAGGTGGACGTGGAGGTGGTGGATTTCGCGCTGCTCGCACTCGCTCCACAGCAGCATCGCCTCGGCGAAGTAGAAGATCTGCCAGAG
>JBQCEW010000361.1:0-2538 GCA_051959815.1 Solirubrobacterales bacterium | reverse complement strand
CGCTCCAGGGCCGGGCGCAACTCGGCCGGGTCCTTGACCACGACCCCCTCGCAACCAAGCGTCTCGACCAGCTCGTCGTAGCGCAGTTCCGGCTGCAGTTCCGCCGCCACCGAGTAGCCGTAGAGGAACTTCATCGGGTGGTGCTCGAGCGCCCAGATCCCGTTGTTCCCCATCACCCCGACCACGCCCAGACCGTGACGCGACATCGTGTCAAACTCCATACCGGCGAAGCCGAAGGCGCCGTCACCCAGCAACAGGCAAACCTGGCGCTCCGGATGGGCGATCTTGGCCCCGATCGCCTGGCCCGGCCCGGCGCCGAGACAGCCGAACGGACCAGGGTCCATCCAGCACCCCGGCTGGTAGGTCTCGATGAAGCGACCGGCGTAGGAGACGAAGTCGCCGCCGTCGCCGACGACGATCGCATCGCGGTCGAGGACTTCGTTTAGCTCACGGTAGACCCGCACCGGGTGCAACGGCGAGCGCTCGTCGTCGAGCTCGGCCCGCTCGGCCGCCCGCTTCTCCTCCTCGACGCCCCGCAGTTGCTCCAGCCACGGCCCGGTCCGCCGTCCGTCGGCGCCGGCCGTCTCGCGCAGCGCCGCCAGCGTCGCCCGCACGTCGCCGACCAGGTCGACCTCGGGGGCGCGGTTCTTGACCAGCGCGTTCGGCGCAACATCGAGGCGGACGATCTTCGTCTCCTCGCCGAAGCTGCCGCCGAAGCCAAGGCGGAAGTCCATCGGCACGCCGACGACGAGGGCGACGTCGGCCCCCTTCAGGGCGGTGCCCCGAGCACGGCTGAAGGCGAGCTCGTGGTCGGCGGGCAGGCAGCCGCGACCGAGCCCGTTGAGGAAGACCGGGATGCCGATCGCCTCGGCCAGAGCCCGCAGCTCGTCCTCGCCCCTGCCCCAGTAGAGCCCGGTGCCGGCCATGATCGCCGGCCGCTCGGCGCCGGCCAGCAGCGCCGCCGCCTCCTCGACCCCCGCGGCCGGCTGCGCATCTCCGGCCTCCGGTACCGCCGGCAGTTCCAGCTCGCCCTCGGTGAAGACGACGTCGAGCGGATAGTCAACGAAGGTCGGTCCGCTCGGCGCCGCCGCGGCACGATCAAGCGCCGCCGCCGTCACCGGTGCGATCTGCGCCGGGTCCTTCACCGTCTCCGCCGACTTGACCAGCGGCGAGACGAAGGGCAGGTGGTCGATCTCCTGCAGCGAGCCCGAGCCCCAGCGCAGCTCCGGCGCCCGGCCGCCGAGCACGCAGATCGGCGAGTTGTTGGCCTGGGCGCCGGCGATCGCGCTGATCCCGTTGGTCACCCCGGGGCCGGCGGT
Organism: Solirubrobacterales bacterium; assembly: GCA_051959815.1. Lineage (GTDB taxonomy): Bacteria > Actinomycetota > Thermoleophilia > Solirubrobacterales > 70-9 > VAYN01. The sequence continues at coordinate 1,219 of JBQCEW010000361.1, read as the reverse complement.
CAGCGCTGCCACCCCGACCCGCCGGGTCGCCTTCGCGAACCCCTCCGCCGCGAACGCCGCCGTCTGCTCGTGGCGCACGTCGACGAGGTCAATTCCCTCGTCTTTGCAGCCGTCGTAGATCGAGAAGAGGTGCCCGCCGGAGAGCGTGAAGAGGTGGTCGACGCCGCGCGACTTCAGCGCCTTGGCAACCAGCTTGCCGCCGTGTTCGGCCATCGGCGCAGACTATTCACTCGCGCCAGAGCGGGCTACCATCGCCGAGCCCGGATGGCGAAACCGGTAAACGCGGCGGCCTTAAAAGTCGCTGCCCCCTTCGGGGCTTGCGGGTTCGAGTCCCGCTCCGGGCATCGGGTTCCAAGCTCCATGCTTACCGTTGCATCCCCTTGTCCGGTGGTATAGGAATGGTTCGTTCTCCAGGCAGGCGCAGAGCGAACCAGTCAATCAGGGAGGAAAAAGGGTGCCCAACTACATGGCAGATCCGGACATCAGGACCATCCAGCAAGACGGTCGCTTTGCGATACCGGATGACCTCGATGCAGCCGAGGGCGACCGCCTCCGCCGATTCCTGGAGAGCGATCAAACGCTGGAGCGGTTTTATCGGGAGAATCCGCCGAGCGTGCGTCCGCCGGAAGTTGATCTCCGGCTCGCGGCGGAGACCGCCATGGCGGTCTACGACCAGCGGTCCCCCCAGCTCCCGATCGGCTGGCAGAAATTCGCAGTGCTCCAAGCAGGCATCGCCGGCAGCCCCGACAACCTCGACTCCTCGGAGATTCAGGAGTGGGCGTACGCCCGCGTCAAGGAGGACAACCCCGACTGGCTCGGAGACTTCGACGAGGACGTCGACCGCGACATGCCGATGCCATGGTTGGTCCAGCTCATCGGCGTCGGCGTGCTGATGCGACGACAACTCATGCAGGAACCCGCGCCGACGCCGAAGCGGGGACTGTTCGGGCTCTTCCGAAGCTAGGCCTGCTCACCATGCCGTTCATCCTCTACGCCACGCGCGCGGTGCCCACGCTGAAACGCGGCTACTCCCTGGTCAAGCAATGGAACGCGCTCCCTCCCGCGGAGCGGGATGTAGTGCAGGAGCAGGGCCGCCGGGCGATCGCGGCGATCATGGCCGTCAAGGCCGCGGCGACGGCATCGCGCAGCGTCAGCGATCCCCCCGCGAACTGGGAAGCCGCCCTCGACGCGGCGCGCCGTCCGGGCCCTGCCGAAAAAA
>JBQCEW010000360.1:0-3043 GCA_051959815.1 Solirubrobacterales bacterium | reverse complement strand
CCGCTGGAGCCGTTCGCGCGCGAGGTGCTGGCCCCGTCCGCGCTCGCCCGCCAGGGCCTCCTCGACCCCGCCGCGGTGACCCCGCTCCTCGACCGCCACCGCGCCGGCCGCGAGGACCTCAGCCGCCAGATCTGGGGGCTGATGGCGCTTACCCTCTGGTTCGACCGCTATGCCCACTAACACCGACGCACTCCTCGCCTTCCTCGTCGCCGGCCTGCTGGCGCTGCTGCTGGTGCCGCTGACCAAGCGCCTCGCGGTCCGCGTCGGCGCGATCGACTACCCGGACGAGCGCAAGCTGCACACCGTGCCGACGCCGAAGCTGGGTGGGCTCGGGATCCTCGGCGGGATCCTCGTCGCCGGCCTGATCTGGTTGCCCGGCGACACCGAAAGCCACGCGATCCTGATCGGCGCCGTCGCGATCGCCTGGATCGGCGTCCTCGACGACATCTTCGACCTTCCTGCCCTGGCGAAGCTGCTCGGCCAGACCGTGGCGGTGGTGATCCCGGTCTCGGTCGGGGTCACGGTCGAAAACTTCACGATCCCCTTCTTCGGCCGCCTCACGCCGGGTACCGTCGACCTCCTGCACATAGGCAGCACGACGATCCAGCTCGGCGACGTCGCCACCGTCGTCGGGATCGTGGCGATGATCAACGTGATCAACCTGATCGACGGGATCGACGGGCTGGCCGCCGGCGTCGCCGCCATCTCCGGGATCACGCTGGCGACGATCGCCCTCTCGCTCGAACGCACCGCCGCCGGCGTCCTCGCCGCCCTCACCGCCGGCGGCGCGCTCGGCTACCTGCGCTGGGGCTTTCCCCCGGCCAGCACCTTCATGGGCGATACTGGCTCCAACCTGCTCGGCTACCTGCTCGGCACCGTCGCCATCCAGGGAGCGCTGAAGACGAACGCGGTGATCGCCCTTTTCATCCCCGTGATCATCCTCGCCGTGCCGATCCTCGACACCGGCTTCGTCGTCGCCAAACGGCTCAAATACGGGCGCCCCGTCTACAAAGCCGACCGCTGGCACTTCCACCACCGGATGGCCGACATCGGCTTCTCCCAGCGCCGCACGCTGCTCTACCTCTACGGCTGGACCCTGGTGATGTCGGCCCTCGCCCTGGCTCTCCGCTTTGTCCCCTACAGCGACAACCACGGCCACTTCCACCCTTTCTGGACGACCGTGATGGCAGCCTGCCTCGTCGCCGCGATCGCCGCCAGCATCTATCTCGTCGAGGTCTTGGAGATCCTCAAGCTGCGCCAAACCCGCTTCCGCCAGCTCGTCTCCCTCCGTCGCCAGGCCGGCGCCCCCGAACCCGAGCTGCAAGAGGTCAACGTCGCCGTCGAGCAGGAGCTGGAAACCGGCTCCTTTCCCGCGGTCGATCCCGAAACCGGCGAATTCGAGGCCCTCAAGTAGTAGTGGCAACCCTCACGAACTGGCTTCAGAAAGCCATTCCCGGGGCCGCTTCTATATAGTCACCGGTGCGCCCGCTCTGCCCCGAGCTGGGCGTATTTCCTTGTTATGTCTCCTCCCAAGTACGTCGATCTACTCGCGCTGCTGGTCGCGCTCGCCGTTTTCCTGCTCGGCGGATTTCCCATGCTCGGCTTCGCCGTGGCGGCCGCCGCCTGGCTCGTCCAGCGGGGCCTGCAGACGCTGGCCAACCGGCGGATGAAGGAACACCTGGCCGCCGGCAATCGCCAGAAGGCGATGGGGATCGTCGCCGGCACCACCCTCGGCCGCGTCTGGCTGATGGCGACCGCGGTACTGCTGGTCGGTCTGGCCGAACGGCAATCGGGGCTCGCCGCCGCGGTACTCCTGGCAGGACTGTTCACCATCTCCTTTGCCGCGCAGGGGCTCTCGCACCTGCTCGAGCAGCCTGAGGGCCAGGGGGTCGCGTAAGCATGGAGGCGGCCACCCCCCAAGCGCCCTCCGGCGCCTCTCAACCCCTCGCTCCCCAAGGCCGCGGTCTCAGCACCAAAGCCAAGGTTTTCGCCGGCCTCGGCGTCTATCTCGCGATCGCGATCCTGCTGCTGCTGATCTTCGGCAACGACGGCAAGAACGAAGCGTTCAAGCCGCAGAACGAGTTCAAACTCGAACCGTGGATCTCGATCCACCTCGGCAGCCTCGACCTCAGCATTAACAAGGCGGTGCTCTACTTGGTCCTCGCCAGCGCCCTGACGATCGCGACGATGGTCTGGATTGCGCGGCGGATGCAGCAGAAACCGAACCGAGTCCAGGCCGCGGTCGAGGTCGCTTACCACCTGACCAAAGACACGATCACCGGTGGCAGTCTCTCCGGCGAGCTAGCCACCAAGTGGTTCCCCTTCATCGCCGCCCTCTTCTTTTGGATCTGGTTCTCGAACATGCTCGGCTTCCTGCCGCTGCCGACCAACACCGAGCACCACTTCACCGTCTTCGGCCTCGAAATCCCCTCGTTCGCGATCTACGCCGCCACCGCCAACATCGCCATCCCACTCGTTTTGACCCTGGTCGTCTGGCTCAGCTACCACGTCGAGGGCATCCGCTCCAAGGGGCTCGTCCCCTACTTCAAGAGCTGGCTGCCCCCGGGCCTGGAGAACATGAGCCCGGTTGGCAAGGGGGCGATCTTCGTGATCGAGGTGATTTCCCACTTCGTGCGGCTGATCTCGCTCTCCGTCCGTCTTTTCGCCAACATCCTCGCCGGCCACTTGCTGCTGCTCTTCATGGGCGGCGGGTTGGCGGTGCTGTTGGGTATTGCCGCCCTGGGGGCGCTGACGTTCCCCCTCGCCTTCGCCTTCTTCATCTTCGAGGTCGGGCTGGTGGCGACCCTGCAGGCATTCATCTTCTCGACGCTTAGCGCTATCTACATCGGCGGAGCGACCTCCGCCACTCACTAGAAAAGGAGTCAATCTCGATGGATCTCACTGCCCTGCCGCTCGCGGAAGTCACCGATGAAGGTGTCAAAGGCGCCGGCAAAGCGATCGCCCTCGGCGTCGGTGCGGGTCTCGGTTCGATCGGCGCCGGTATCGGCGTGGGTTTCATCTTCGGTAAGGAGATCGAGTCGGT
>JBQCEW010000359.1:0-6761 GCA_051959815.1 Solirubrobacterales bacterium | reverse complement strand
GTTCTCCCCAGACACTGCCTCGGCGGGCTTTTTCTTTGGGCCCAAAGAAAAAGCCCGCCGAGGCAGTGTCTGGGGAGAACCTCGGCGGGCCAGTGTGTCTCGTCCACTGGGGAATTTAGGACTTAGGCCTAAAGCGCCTCTAAAGGTTTTGCGGCCGGTTTTTCGGAACCCGCGAGGGGGATTCGGGCGACGAAGAGGGCGCCGCCGGATTTCGATTCGGTGGCTTCGACGCTGCCGCCGTGGGACTCGGCGACGGCGCTGACGATCGCCAGACCCAGCCCAGTGCCGGTGCCTCGGGCGGTATCGGCGGGGCCGGTGCCGCGGACGAAGCGGTCGAAGACCTGGGCCCGCATCGGCTCCGGGATCCCCGGCCCATCGTCGCCCACTTCCACGACCGCGTCGCCGGCGTCTTCCCGCAGGGTGAGCTCGACGTGGGAGCCCGGGGGCGTGTGGCGGATCGCGTTGTCGAGCAGGTTGAGGACCATCCGGTGCAGCTCGTCGCGGCTGCCTTCGACCCGCAGCGGGCGGTCGTTGTCGAGGATCAGTTCACGATTACCCATCAGCGGCGCCGCCTCGGCCGCCGCATCGCCGGCCACTTCTGCCAGGTCCACTCGTCGGTGCGCGGGCAGGCGACCGGCATCGGCGCGGGCCAGCAGCAGCAGGTCGGCGACCAGTCGCCCCATTCGGCGCGAGGAGCGCAGGGCGGAGTCGACGATCTCCCGGTCCTCGGCTTGCTCGTCGCTCCGTAGCGAAGCCTGCAGCAGCTCCAGGTTGGCGAGGACGCTGGTCAGCGGCGTGCGCAGCTCGTGCGAGGCGTCGGCGACGAACTCGCGCTGCTTTTGCATCACGCCCTCGCGTTCGGCGCGGGCGGCGTCGAGGGAGCGAAGCATCTCCTCGAGCGTCCGCGCCAATTCGCCGACCTCGTCGTCGTTCCTCGGCGCAGGCATCCGCATGGAGGGGTCGCGGGTGGTGGCGATTTTCCGCGCCGTGGCGGTCAGGGAGGAGATCGGGCGCATCGCCCGGCCGGCGATCGCGACGCCGGCGAAGATCGCCAGCAGGGTCCCACCGAGGATTCCCGCCGCGATCAGGAGCCAGACTCGGTCGACGGTGTCCTCGACGTGTTGCAGGCTGCGGCCGTACTGGACGTAGCCAGTGACGACATGCGATTCGTTGAGGATCGGCTCGGTGGCGACCCTCATCCCGCGGTAGTCGGAGAGCCCCTGCTGCAGCGGCCCGAGCGGGGCGGCGTTTTCGCTTTCATTGATCTGTTTGCCTTCGGCGTCGTAGACGCGGACGGAGGCGTCGTCGGCGAGCGCGAAGGCGTCAAGCTGCGGGCCTTCGCGCGTTTCCGGTTCCCCGAACGGCGGATAGACGACTTCCAGTTCGCTGGCGAGAATCTGCACCGCGCTGTGGACCTCGTTGTTGTAGTCGTCGCGGATCCGCTGGGTGGCGATCTGGCCGATCGCGCCGCCGAAGAGGACGAGGATGACAAGCGTGAGCAGGGAGGAGACGGCGGCGAGGCGCCAGCGGACTGGCCAGGAGCGGGGATGCAGCAGGCGTCGGCCGAGTCGGCTGAGGCCGTTCGCGGTCCGGCTCATCCCCTATGCCTTGAGGACGTAGCCGGCACCGCGTTTGGTGTGCAGGAGGCGCGACTCCCCGTCCGCCTCGAGCTTGCGGCGCAGATTCGAGATGAAGACGTCGATCGTGTTGGTGGCGGCCATCGGGTCGTAGCCCCAGACCTCGTCGAGCAGGCGCTCGCGGGAGACGACCAGGCGCTCGTTGCGCATCAGGAACTCGAGCAGCTCGAACTCGCGGTTGGTCAGCTCGATATCCCGCTCGCCGCGGCGGACCTCGCGGGTGTCGGGATTGAGGACGAGGTCGCCGACTTCGAGCGAGGCGGCCCCGCGCGGCGGCCGCCGCCGCAGCAGCGCCCGGATCCGCGCCAGCAGCTCCTTGCGCTCGAACGGCTTGACCAGGTAGTCGTCGGCGCCGCTGTCGAGGCCGGTGACCCGGTCCTCGGTCTCGGCGCGGGCGGTCAGCATCAGGATCGGAACGTCGCCGTCGCTGCGCAGGCGCTTGCAGACCTCGACCCCGTCGAGGCCGGGCAGGCCGAGGTCGAGCACGACCAGGTCGGGGAAGAAGCCGGCGGCGACGTCCAGCGCTTCGATCCCGTCGGCGGAGGTGCGCACTTCGTAGCCCTCGTTGCGCAGCGAGCGGCGCAGGACGTCGGCGATGTCGACGTCGTCCTCGACGATCAAGACACGACCGCCTGCCTGGTCCACTTCGGAGATCATGGACCGATGGTAGCCGGGGAAATTGCCGCTGCGCGCGACTTTTAGTGCGAATTTACCTCGCAGGGGTGAGGGCCTCGGCGTCGAACGGGGGACCATGTTCGTGCGTAAGAAGCGCGCCGGCTCCGCCCGGCGAGGAAAAGCTGCCGCCAAACGCAAGCCCAAACCCAAAGGCGGCGGTGGGCTGCACCTGCCTGCTGGTCTCGAGCAGCGCCACCTCGACCTGATCGCCCTCTTTCTCGTCGCCTTCGGCGTCTACCTCGTCTTCGTCCTCTTCTTCGGCTGGGAGGGGGGCAAGGTCGGCTACGGCGTCGAAACCGCGCTGAACTACCTGTTCGGCAAGATCGGCGCCCGTATCTTCACGCTGCTGCTCTTGGTGGTGGGGGGGATGCTCCTCACCGGCACCTCGGTCTCCGCCCTGGCCCGGGGAATCGGCCGCGGGCTGCGGGCGATCTTCCGCAGCGTCTTCGCCGGTGGCGACGCGGCTGCTCGCACCGTCGCCCAGACTCACGCCGACTGGCGCGAGCACCGCGAAGCCCGCGCCGAGGCGGCCACCCTCGCCGGACCTACCGACGTGATGAGTTCCTATCCCGAGGAGGACGAGGACTTCGAACCGACCGTCGCCCTCGCCGAGGAGGACGAATTCGACTCCCAGATCTTCGACGCGGACGCTGACGAGGACGCCGATACGGAGACCCAGGTCCTCCCGGGCGACAGGGACGAGGAGGAGCCGGCTCCCGGCGTCGAGCTGCAGAACTACGACTCAGCCGATGCGGTCGCGGTGGTCGACGAGGGCGATCGCGCCCATGCCGGCCTAACCCCGATGGGCTCGAAGCGCGGCGTGACGATGTCCGAAGAGATCGACTACCGCCCGCCGTCGGGGAAACTGCTCGAGCGCGGCAAAGGGGACAAAGGCCCCGACCCGCGCGACCACGAAGCGGTCGGCCGCAAGCTGGTCGAGACGCTGGGCCACTTCGGCGTCGAGGCGAAGATCGTCGGCATCGTCAGCGGCCCGCACGTCTCCCGCTTCGAGCTCCGCCTCGCCCCCGGCACCAAAGTCAAGAAAGTCACCGAGCTGGCGAACGACATCGCCTACGCGCTCGCCTCGACGGACATCCGCATCCTCGCCCCGATCCCCGGCAAGCAGGCCGTGGGCGTCGAGGTGCCGAACGCCCGTCGCCGTATGGTCCGCCTCGGCGACATCTACGCCGGCCGGCCGGAGAAGACTTCGCCCCTGGTCGCCTGGCTCGGCAAGGGAATCGACGGCAACGCAGTCTGGACCGACATCGCGAAGATGCCGCACGTCCTCGTCGCCGGCACCACCGGCTCGGGCAAGAGCGGCTGCGTCAACGCGATCCTCTCCTCGATCCTGATGCAGGCCTCACCGAACGAAGTCCGCCTGGTTCTGGTCGATCCCAAGCAGGTCGAGCTCAACCATTACGAGAACGTCCCGCACCTGCTGACGCCGGTGGTAACCTCGCCGCGGCTGGCGGCCAACGTCCTCTCCAACCTGATCGGGGAGATGGAGAGCCGCTACGGGATCATGAGCGAGGCCCGCGCTCGTAACCTCGAGGAGCTCAACCGCATCCGCCGCAAGCAGGGCGTGGCGCCGCTGCCGCACATCCTCTGCGTGATCGACGAGCTCGCGGACCTGATGATGGTCGCCCCGGCCGAAGTCGAGGACTCGATCATCCGCCTGGCGCAGACGTCGCGCGCTACCGGCATCCATCTGGTGCTGGCGACGCAGCGGCCTTCGACCGACATCATCACCGGCACGATCAAGGTCAACATCCCCTCACGGATCGCCTTCGCGGTGTCTTCGCAGACGGACTCGCGGGTGATCCTCGACCAGGGCGGCGCCGAGACCCTGCTGGGCCAGGGGGACATGCTCTTCCGTGGCGCCGGCACCTCGAAACTGGCGCGGGTCCAAGGCGCCTTCGTCACCGAGGACGAGATCGCTCGCATCACCAAGCACTGGGCCAAGCAGGGCGAACCCGAATTCGAGGACGAGCTGCTGGAGACCCCACAGGAGGCCGAGGACGAGGGTCGCGATGACGACTTCGATCCCGACAGCGACGAGCTGCTCGACGAGGCGATCCGCCTGGTCGTGCAGACGGAGACCGCCTCGGTCTCGATGATCCAGCGACGGCTGCGGGTCGGCTACACCCGCGCCGGGCGCCTGATCGACATGCTTGAGCGGCGCGGCGTCATCTCCGGCTACGAGGGCTCGAAACCGCGCCAGGTCCTGATCACCCAGGCGGACCTCTCACGGGTGCTGAGCAGTGGCGAGAGCGAGCCGGAGCCGGTCGCCGTCGATTCAGATACGGACGTGTAGGAAAGTCGCACTTTGCGTCTTTGGCCTCGGAGGCGCAGAATGAGGACGTGGACGAGTCGGTAGGGACCAAGCTGCGGGAGGCGCGCGCTCGGCGCAAGCTGAGCTTGGCGGAGGTTGAGGCGGCCACCAAGATCCGTCCCCGCTACCTGCAGGCGATCGAGAACGAGGAATGGGACCAGCTCCCGGGGGATACCTACGCGCGAGCCTTCATCCGCACCTACGGGCGCTTCCTCGGGCTCGACGGCGAGCGCCTGGCGGAGGAGCAGCGCCGCACCCGGGGAGCGGCACGGCCGGGAGAGCGGCTTCCCCGGGTCGATCCGCGGCCGCAGCCCGTCGTACGCGAGAGAGGGCGCAGGTTCGGCTCCCGGTCGGTTTCGCCACGGCTCCTGGTGGCCGCCGTCACCGCCCTTGTCGTGGCCGCGCTCCTGGTCGTTGGCCTCTCCACCGGCGGCTCGAACGAGGGCGGGAATGACGGAAAGGGCTCCCAGGCCCAGCGCGCTCACCCGCGCCCGCACATAAGCCAGGCGGTTCCCGTCCGGTAGCGTCAGGGCCGATGTGCCCACCGGCCAGAACCAGACGCTTCCCCTGCGCGTGATCCGGGCTGGCATCGTCGTCACCGGGACGGAGGTCCTGACCGCTCGCATCTCCGATGCCAACGGGCCCTGGATCTCCGAACGGCTCGCCGAGCACGGGGTGGAGGTGGCGCACATCCTGGTCGTCGCCGACCGACCCGACGACCTCGAAGCGGCGCTTCGCTTCATGGCGGACGAGGGGATGGACCTGATCGTCACCAGCGGTGGGCTCGGCCCCACCGCCGACGACTTGACGGCGGAGCTGGTCGGGCGCTTTGCCGGGCGCGAGATGGTCCTCGACGAGGAGATGGAGGCGAAGATCGCCGAGATCCTGAGCGGGTTCGCGCAGCGTTTCCGGCTCGACGAGGGGGCGCTGCGGGAGGCTAACCGCAAGCAGGCGATGGTGCCGGAGGGGGCGACGGCGCTCGACCCGGTAGGGACGGCGCCGGGGCTGGTGGTCCCGGCCGGGGAGCGGGTCGTGGTCGTCCTCCCGGGGCCGCCGCGGGAGCTGCAACCGATGTGGTCGGCGGCGCTGGAAACCGCTCCCGTGCAGGAGATCCTGGCGCGGGCAACGCCCCTGCACGCCTACACGATGCGGATGTTCGGGGTGCCCGAGTCCGAAATCGCCAAGAGCCTGCGCGAGATGGAAGCCGACGGGATGCCGCTCGACACGGTGGAGATCACCACCTGCCTGCGCAAAGGCGAGATCGAGATCGACGTCCGCTATCGCGACGAGGCGACCGAGGTGGCGGAGGCGGTGCGACAAGGCCTGGTGCGACGACACCCGCGCGAGACCTTCAGCCTCGACGGGGAGACGATCGACGCGCAGGTGGCGACCCTGCTCCTGAACCACCGGCTGGCCCTCGCGGAGTCCTGCAGCGGCGGCCTCTTGGCGGCGCGGATCACCGATCTGGCGGGAGCATCCGAATACTTCGCCGGTGGTGTCGTCGCCTACTCGAACGAGGCGAAGGCCGAGATGCTCGGGGTCGATCCCGAGCTGATCGCGGCCAAAGGGGCGGTCTCGCCCGAGGTGGCCGAGGCGATGGCAATCGGCGCCCTTGAGCGGTTCGACGCCGACGTGGCGGTCTCGATCACCGGCATCGCGGGGCCCAGTGGCGGTAGCGAGGAGAAACCGGTTGGCTACGTCTGCTTCAACGCCCGCCTCGGCGACGGCACCAGCATCGCCCGCGATCCCGTGATCCCGGGCGGCCGGCCGGACATTCGCGAGCGCTCTGCGCTGGTCGGCATGCACCTGTTGCGCCAGCTCCTTGGCGAGGACGCAGGTAGTTTGTAAATCTCTGAGTGCTCAATGGGCGGTTTCACTTGGGAGGCGTGGCGTGAGGAGATCGATTCGGGGAGTGGGAGCGTTGGCTTTCGCGGTGGCCTTGGCCGCAATTGCGACGACGAGCGCGTCTGCATCCAGCGGGCAGATCACGCGCGCACTGGCGACGCCTGACTGGAGCCAGGCGAGCATCGCCGGGACGGCTACCTGGACCGGCTGCGAGCTCAAAGCACCTGCGGAACCCAAGCCCGAACCCGAACGTCCCCCTCATCCCCCGGAAG
>JBQCEW010000358.1:0-6377 GCA_051959815.1 Solirubrobacterales bacterium | reverse complement strand
GACGCGGCGCGCAAGGACGACGACGGCTACTTCTGGATCATCGGCCGGATCGACGACGTCGTCAACGTGTCGGGGCACCGTCTGTCGACGGCCGAGGTTGAGTCGGCGATCGTCTCGCACCAGAAGGTTGCCGAGGCGGCGGTGATCGGCCAGTCCGACGAGGACACCGGCCAGGCGATCTGCGCCTTCGTGACGTTGCGCGCCGGGGTCGAAGAGGGCGACGAGCTGGTCGAGGGCATCCGCGGCAGCGTCGCCGAGCGGATCGGCAAATTCGCCCGCCCGAAACGGATCGTCTGGGCCGACGACCTGCCGAAGACCCGCTCCGGAAAGATCATGCGCCGCCTCCTCCGCGATATCGCCGAGGGCCGGGCCCTGGGCGACGTCACCACGCTGAAAGACCCCGACGTGATGGAGGAACTGGAGGCGAAGATCGCCGAGGAGCAGGCGAAGGAAGACTGACTGCAAATCGTCCCCGGTATGCGGGGACGATTTGCAGGTCTCAGCGCGCCCGTGCGGCGATCCGCTCGATCGCGACCGAGAGCGCCTGCAGTTGCTCCTGGACGCTGCGCAGTTCGCGCAGCGCCAGGGCCTCTGCGGTCAGTTTCTCTTCTTCCAGCTCTTCCTCGACCTCGGCGATTTCGGGGGCGAGGAAGCGCTGGGCGAAGGCGCCGGTGAGGAGGGCGACGAAGCCGATCCCGATAATCAGGACGATCACGGTGACGATCTCGCCGCCGGTCGTCTCGGGGTAGATGTTGGAGCCGAGCGTGGTCATCGTCGTCGCCGCCCAGTAGATCCCGTCCCAGGCGCTGAGGTGCTGGTGGTGCTCGAAGGCGACGAAGATGCTGCCGCCGCCGACGATGGTGAGGACGGTCAGCAGCAACGAGTAGCGCAGCCCTTGCAGCGAGAAGACCTCCCGCGAGAGCTGCGCCAGCCGCAGTAGCCGGAGCAGCCGCAGCAGGCGCAGGACCCGCAAACTCTGCAGTCCCGCCGGCAGCACCGGCGGCGTCAGCACCACGATCACCACGTCGAGAGGGTGACGCCGGATCCACGCCCACCGGTTTGGCACCACGCTCAGCATCACCACCAGCTCAACCAGGAAGGCGATCCAGGTAATCCAGTTCAGGGCGATCGCCACGCCCTCCAACGTTCCGCCCGGTTTCGACTCATAAATCGCCACCGTCGGCAAGGTCAACGCCGCCGCGATCAGCATCGGCGTGTTCAGCCGTTCCCGCCACTTGATCGCCCGAGCGTTCATCGCCGGTTCGTTCGACGCAGGCGTTTCCGCAGTGCTGGGGGCCATCGCGATTGATTCGACGTTGGTTCAGGATGCCCCTGCGTAAGGTCGGTACAGGGCGGTGTCACTCCAAGGAGCTACACTTATCCAATGCCCTCGAAGCATCGACGAATCGCAGTAACCGCCGACCCGGAGCTGGGAGAGGCGCTTGCCCGGGTCCGGGCCGCCACCGGGACCCGCGAGGCCGACGCTACCTTGCTGCGACGGCTGGCCGTGGAGGGGGCCGAGGCGGAGCTGCGGGCCGGGCGCAATCGCCGGGAGACTGCCGAGGCCTTGTTCGAGGCGATGGCCGGAGGACAGTTCGACCTCGATCTCGATGCGATCGATCGTCTCAACGCACCGCCTGGCAGCTGATGGCGATCGATATCTGGGACGGCGTCGGCCCTGTGCTGGCAGATACGTCCGCTTGGATGCAGGCGCGGCGGGATGAACAAGCGCGGAAGCTTCTGCTCGGGGCGATAGAGCGCGGCGACGTCTGCTGGTGCTGGCCAGTGCGCTACGAGCTGATGATCGATGCGCGCGAGGCGGAAGGAATCGCCAGTGTCGAGCAAACCCTCGAAGGCCTGCGCGAGGTCCCGGTAGATCGAAGTGTGCAGCGGGCAGTCCTGGCGACGATGCGGGAGCTCGCGGCTGCCGGCTCGCACGGAGCCCACCGCTTCCCGCTCACGGACCTGACGGTAGCCGCTGCCGCCCAGGGCGCAGGTGTCGATGTCCTTCACTACGACCAGCACCTCGAACGGCTCGGCGAACACATCGGGGTCCGCGCATTCTGGATCTCCGAGCCGAGCTAGCGGCCCGTTCCTTCAATGCTCCAGAAACGACAAGACCCGCCGCGAGGCGGGTCGAGTCTGGTGAAGCGGGGAACCACCCCGCAGCCAGCTGACACCTGGCCCTCAAGGTAGCACGGAACTGCTTGTGCCCCTACCCGACCCGCTCGCGGTGGTCTATGTCTGCGGAGGGCGCCGGACTCGAACCGGACCCGATGGTTAGGTCGGGTGAGCCAGGTGTCAGCTGGCCGAAGGCACCTGCCTCCATCACCCTCCGGCGGCCGATCCTAGGGACAGAATTCGCCACTTCAAGGGGCGTTACAGAAATTTTCCGAAAGTTTTTGACTTCGGTATGACTTTTGTTTCAGTGCGCGTCTTCTACGGCTACTTCGCCGCTGAGCTCGACGTGGGCGCGGCTGTCGGAGGTGCGGATCAGGAAGAGGGTGGCGAGGAGGCCGAGGAGGGCGAAGCCGGCGCCGACTAGGAAGGCGGTGCTGAAGCCTTCGGTGAGGACGGCGGGGTCGTGGGAGTTGCCGATCTTCGAGTTGGCGATGGCGGCGAGGACGGCGAGGCCGAGAGCGCCGCCGACCTGCTGGGAGGTGTTGATCAGGCCACTGGCGAGGCCCTGCTCGCGGTCTTCGACGCCGGAGACGGCGGCGATCGTCACCGGGACGAAGGAGAAGCCGAGGCCGACGGCGGCGAGCAGGGAGGGGCCGAGGATGTCGGCGAGGAAGCTGCCGCCGACGGAGATCTGGGAGAACCAGACGAGGCCGGCGGCGATCAGCACCATCCCGGTTGCCAGGATCGGCTTGAAACCGACCCGCGTCACCAGGCTCGAGGCGATGCCGGCGGAGAGGATGATCGAGACCGCCAGCGGCAGGTAGGAGAGGCCGGCGTGGATCGGCGTGTAACCGAGCACCTGCTGCATGTAGAGGCTGATGAAGAAGAACATCGAGAAGAGCGAGGCGCCGATCAGGACGCCGGCGACGTTGGCGCCGGTGATCGTGCGGATCCGGAAGATCGAGAAGGGGACGAGCGGCGCCCGGCTGCGGCGCTCGATCGCGACGAAGGCCGACAGCAGGATGGCCGAGATGACGAGGGTGCCGATCGTCTGCCCCGATCCCCAGCCCGCTTCTTCGGCGTCGAGCAGGGCGAAGACGAGGGCCGAGAGGCCGAGCGTGATCGTCAGCGCGCCGGCGAAGTCGAAATGCCGCGTCTCGTTCTCGGCGCGCGATTCGGCGATCAGCGTCGGCGCGATCGCCGCCGCCGCGATCCCGATCGGCACGTTCACCCACAACACCCATTCCCAACCGAGGCCTTCGGTGAGGACGCCGCCGAGCAGCACCCCGGCGGCGCCGCCGGAGCCGGCGACCGCGCCCCAGATCCCCAGCGCTTTGTTGCGCTCGGCGCCATCGCGGAAGGTGGTGGCGACGATCGAGAGGGCGGCGGGGGAGAGGATCGCGGCGCCGAGCCCCTGCACGGCGCGGGCGGCGATCAACTGTCCGGAGTTGCCCGCCAGTCCGCCGGCCAGCGAGGCCAGCGCGAAGAGCACCAGCCCGAACATGAAGACGCGCCGGCGCCCGAGTAGGTCGGCGAGCCGCCCGCCGAGCAGGAGGAAGCCGCCGAAGGTGAGGACATAGGCGTTGACCACCCAGGGCAGGCTGCTCTCGGTGAAGTGCAGCGCGTTGCCGATCGTCGGCAGGGCGACGTTGACGATCGAGGCGTCGAGAACGACGACGAACTGGGCGCTGCAGAGCAGGATCAGCGCGATCCAGCGCTTGTCGCGGGCGGTGGTGGCGTCGGTCACGGGGCGGAGGATTTCACAGTCACTCCGCCGGCTCTTCTCGAAACGTGCGGTCTTCTTAGCCCGCCGCGCTTGCCGGCAGGCGCGTCAGGAACTCGGTCAGCAGCCGTTCGACGGTCTCGGGGGCGTCGGCGAAGGGCCAGTGGCCGCTCGCCGGGAGGACGTGGACGTCGGCCGACGGGAAGGCCTCGCCTTGCCGCTCCGCGAAGGAGGACGGCAGGTAGGCGTCGTCTTCGCCCCAGATCACCAGCGCCGGGACGTCGCGGTCGGCGAAGATCTGACTCAGGGCCTGGGACATGCCGCCGGGGTCGTCGGTGGCGCGGTAGAGCGCCAAGACGGCCTTGCGGGTGCGGCGGTCGTAGTGGTCGTACATCGTTTCGACGAAATCCCGCGGCAGCCCGCGCGGCTCGTTGCGGTTGAGGAGGAAGTGGAAGGCGGACCGGGTCGCCGTCGCCTGGAAGACCTCGCCGAGCACCGGCGTGCGCCAGATCCGCGCCAGGCTGTGCCACTTGTAGCCGGGGAGGACGCCGGTGTCGATCAGCGTGATGCTGGCGAGCGCGTCGGGATGCATCGCCGCCCAGGCAAGCCCGATCGGCCCGCCGAAGTCGTGCAGGACGAGGTGGGCGCGCTCGATCCCGAGCTCCCCCAGCGCCGCGTCGACGAAGCCCGCGTAGCCGGGCACGTCGTGCTCGAAGCCGCTCGGCGCCACGGTCTCGCCGAAGTCCGGCAGGTCGAAGGCAATGGCGCGCTTGCCGACGCGCCCGGCGGCGCCGACGAGCCGCTCCCAGTCGTCGGCGCTGCCGGGGTTGCCGTGGACGAAGACGACCGCCTCGCTTGCCTCGGCCGGACCCGCCTGCACGAGGCGGGTCCGGGTGCCGCCGACGAGGAGGCTGCTGCGCTCGGCCCCGCTCATCGGGCCAGCGCGTGGCGGGTGTTGACAGCGATTGCCCGCGGCAGCATCCGCGGCATGAACTGCTGCGGTCGGAGTTCACGGGTGCCGAACTCCTCGAAGATGCCGGCGCAGCGTTCGTTGCGAGCGGCCGCCGAGAAGATCAGCCGCTCGATCGGGCTCATCGGCCGCCCGGTTGCGTAGTCGTTGATCAGGAAGGCGTGGCCGCCGAGCCCGCGTGCATGCCGCCGCTTGTATCGCTCCAACCCCTTCTCCAGCGGCTCCCTTCCACTTAGAGCAGGAGCGACGCTGTCGGCCAGCCATTCCCCCGATTGCAGCGCCCAGCCGCAGCCGATGCCGAAGAGGGGGTCGACCGCGAGAGCGGCGTCGCCGATCAGCGCCAGCCCGGGCGCGACGGGGCCGCGCTTGCGGTTGGTCATGTCGACCTTGCCCAGCACCGGGCCGACGAGCTTGCTCTGGGCGATCGGCGGCGCCTCCGGCACGTCCGAGAGGAACTTGACGATCGCTGCCTCCGGATCGGCTTTGAATTCGGGCAGGCGGTCCTTGGTCCCCATCACCGCGTAGAAGGTCAGGCCGGAATCGGTCGGGAACGCCGCCGCCCACTGCGGATCGAGCATCCAGAAGGCGGCATCGGGCGCGATCGCCGTCGCCGGCCCCTCGAAGTAGCCGCCGTAGGCGAACCGCCCGTGCGGAGTCTTCTTGTCGGGAAGGCCGGCCAGCTCGGCGATCTGCGAGTCGCGGCCGTCGGCTCCGACCGTGAGCGGTGCCCGCAGCTCGACTTCCTCCCCCGCGGCGGTGCGGACGACGACCCCGCACACCGCGTTGCCCTCACGCAGGACCCTGGTGGCGGTGCGACCGAGCATCAGCTCGACCCCGGGCTCTTGGGTCGTTCTCTCTTTAAGCAACGGGTCGAGCACCGCGCGCCGGAGATTGACGCAGACGCTGCCGGGAGGGGGTGGTTTGACCCAACCCCAGCGCGTCCAGGCCTGCACGCGGGTGTTGATCCCGCCGGCTTCGTAGATCGGCTCCAGCCAGCCGAGCCGCTCCAGCGTCGGCACCGCGGAGGCTTGGATGAAGTGGGAGCACATCCGCTTGAACGCCTTCGGGTCGGGTTGCTTCTCGACCAGCGCCACCCGTGCGCCGGCACGGCCGAGCAGCGTCGCCGCCGTGCAGCCGGCGAGGCTGCCGCCGACGACGACCGCGTCGTACGCCGAGCCATCGCCGATGATGGGGGAGGGGGAATCGGTGGTGGGCATTTCAAGCCTCCTGCTGGTTGCCGATACCGTTCGTCCCGTACTATACGCATCGAACTATGAAAAGCAAGTCAAAAGCGATCAAGCTGACGGGAACCTCCTACGCCGTGCTCGCATTGCTGAAGGAGTTCGGCGAGTCGACTTCCTACGAGATCAAAGGGGCGCTGGAGAGCTCGATCCAGAACTTCTGGCCCGTTCCCCACACGACCGCCTACGAGGAGCCGGCCCGCCTCGCCGCCGCCGGCTATCTCGCCGCTCGCCAGGAGGAGGGCGGGCGCCGGCGCCGCATCTATTCGCTCACGAAAATCGGAAAAGAGGCGCTGGCCGCCTGGGCGGCTGACACCGCGGT
>JBQCEW010000357.1:0-6307 GCA_051959815.1 Solirubrobacterales bacterium | reverse complement strand
TACTTCGAAGGGATGTACCCGCGGGAAATCCTCTCCTACTTCCCCTGGGAACACCTGCAGTTGCTGAAGATGAATCTCTCGGGGCCACTGGCCGGCTAAACACAGCCGGTTCGTCCCGACGCGTTCGGCCGAATTAATCTTTAGGCCAGCGGTATCCTGAGAATATGGCGCACGCCACCAAAGCCGACAAAGCCGCTGTTGAGCGGCGAGCAGCGATAGAGCGAACCCGCGGAATGTTCGCCCACCTGGCGCCTGGCGAGAGCCTGGCCGACGAGTTGATCGCAGATCGACGCGCGGAAGCCCGCGCGGAAGATCGCGAAGCCGCCGAAGAAGCTCGGCGTCTCCGTGGCAAGTAGCGAGGCGGCGGCATCGGTTCTTGATGCCTCGGCGCTGCTTGCTCATCTCAACGAGGAGAAGGGCGCATCGGTTGTCCGGCAGGCCATGGCGGATGGGGCGGCAATTAGCGTCGTGAACTGGATAGAGGTCCTGTCCAAAATCTCCGAGCGGGGCGAAGATCCCGAACTCGCTGCTGCCGAGATGAAGGGCGCTGGCCTGATCGGCGGGGTCGTCAACATCGAGGCCGTAACCGAACAAGACTCGATTGAGATTGCCCGCTTGCGGCCCCTCACCAAGGAGCACGGACTGTCTCTTGCCGATCGCTCATGTCTGGCCCTCGCAACTCGTCTCGGGCTTCCAGTCGTGACCGGTGATCGGGCCTGGCAGAACCTGCCCAGGATCGATGTCGCGGTCAAGCTGATTCGGTAGCGCTCATGCGCCAGCCCGACCCCAAGTCACCGGAAATAATCGGGTGATAACCGGAATTGATTCCGCATCACCAAGCCAAATCCCGCTCCCGCTCAGGCAATCAGCAGTTCTCTCCTCCTTGGAGTAACCCCAGAAGCCCCCGCCTCCCTCGGCGGGGCGTTTTCTGTTGGTCTGGCTCTGGCAAGCGAGATCAGGGGTATGCAGTCGGCATGCCCTTCCTCGAGGTCGGCAGAAACAGGTTGTCTGGAGAAGTCCAAACGATCGTTAGACTTTGGACATGGCGACTGCGATTAAGAAGCTCGACCTTCACGTGGGCGAGCTGGTTGAAATCGACGGCCGGCGCTACGAGGTGGTGCCGGACAAAGTTGGCGGGCTGACGATAGAGCCGCCGATTACGCCGATGGCCGAGCTTGACGCGATGCGCGGGACCAAGCCAGCATCGGCCGAGGATTTCGAGCGGTTCGCGGGGAACATCCCTTACGACGACGAAGGCTGAGGCTGATCGACCCAAGATGGGCTAGCGGTATCGATTTCTGCTGGCCCTTATCGTGGCCGCGTGAGTCAACGCGAGCGCGCCACCTTTTCCCCGCCCGTCTATTTCGGCCCGAAGGAGTGGACCGAGGAGGTCGAGCGCTTCGCGCTGAACTCGCCGGCCCGTCTCCAGGCCCAGCGTGCTCGACGCGAAATCAGAGCTGGCCGCGCACCGCTGGCGTTGCGGCGCTGTCGAGCAGAGGGTGCACCGGACGGGACGAGTCTCCGCGGCTGCGTGAAACTCTACGTGCCGTTGGGCAAGCCGGGGGCGTCTGAGGCGCCATACGGCTTTGTGTTTCGTCTTCAGCAAGAGTCGGAAGGAGGTCTCTCGCTGAACCTCGTGGCCTTTGGCGAGCGCCATCCCGACAATCCGGCTACGCGCACGGTCTATGAACGCGCCCACAAGCGCCTTCATGGGCATTATCCATAAAGAGATCTACAGGACCAGGCCATGGCGCATAACCGAAGAGAGCTCCGCATTGACAAGCCAAATCCCGCTCCTGCCGTGGCGACCCGCAGTTCTCTCCTCCCTGTAGTAACCCCCAGTCCAATCCGCCTTAAGCGGGGTTCGACTGCACGGCCGGCTCGGGTTCTCGGCCCAGTCGCCCTCGCACCCAGACGGCCAACTGGCCGAGGCGGTGGCGGTCGCGGGCGTTCAGGCCACCGCACAACACGAACACGGGGAAGTAGACGATGGTGCCGGCGGCGAGGGCCGCCACCGTTCCCACCGGCCCCGGAAGCATTCGTTCGACTGCGTGGGCGCAGCCGAAGCCGACTGCGTAGGCGGCGAGGAGCGCGAAGCGCTCGCGGATCGGCCAGCTCACCCGCAGCCGCTGGGTCAGGTAGGGCCTGAGGACGAACCCGGCGAAGATCGTTCCGCAGGCGTACCCGCCGAGCATGGCGATCGCCGGGCCGACGACGCCGAGCGAGGGGGTGAGGACGATCAGGAGGGCGATCGTGACGATCATCCTGCTGATCGAGGCGATGCTGGTCATGCCGGGACGGTCGACGGCCCACAGTCCCTGGATCTGGGCGACCGCGATCGAGGCCAGGGCGGGGTAGAGCATCAGCAGGGCCAGCGCCGGGGTCGCCTTGGCGAAGCCTGGTCCGAAGACGTTTAGGACTGAATGGGCCGCGCCGCCGATGGCCGCCCCCAACAGCAGCATCCCGATCACTTCGTAGCGGATCGAATCGACGAGGGCCCGGTCGAACCCGTGCCCGTCGCCCCCCGTGTGACGGCTGACCAGCGTCGGAAAGAGGACTTCGGTGACCCGCAGGCTCGCCTGCTGCAGGCGCTGGGGGATCGAGATCGCGCGGCTGTAGGCGCCGACGAGCGAGGTCGAGGCCACCAGCCCCATCGCCCACACTCCCGCCTGTTGGCTGATCCCCTGCGCCATCTGCCCGGGCGTCGCTCGCAGCCCGAAGGGCAGTAGCTGCGGCAGGAAGCTGAGCCCCTCGCGGTAGTCGGCCCAGCTCAGGCGGGCGCGGACGTACCGCCGCGCGTAGAACGCCCGCAGCAGCAGCGGGCAGAAGGAGCCGCCGGCGGTTGCGATCACGAGGCTCCAGACCGACCGCGAGGCGAACCCGAGGGCGGCGGCGATGACGATGAAGCTGCTGACTTCCAGGAGGCGGACCCAGAACATCTGCCGTCCGGCGACGAAGGCGGAGAGGATCGATTCGAGGTTCCAGCCGGTGTTGGTGATGACGACGAAGGTGAGGATGCTGACGGCCGCGGGTGCGAAGAGCTCGGGCCTGTGCAGCGGGCCGTGGAAGACGAACCAGCAGACGATCACGTCGAGGGCGCCGACGACGATCGTCAACGCCCAGGAGAAAGTGAAGACGGCGGCGAAAAGCTGCGTGACCCGGGGGTGGCGCGGCGGCAGGGTCGTCAGCTCTTTGATCATCGCCTGCTGCTCCTTGATCGTGGAGAGCACGAAAAGGATCGCCGCGGGCGCGGCAGCGAGGGTGAATTCGCCGATCACGTCGACGCCGTAGATGCGGGCGGTGACGATCGTGGAGACGAGGCCGAGGACGGTCGTCCCCAGGAAGCTGAGGCTGCCGAAGAAGAAGCCGGCACGGTAGGAACCCCGCCCACCGGGGTTCTTCTTCGCCTGCGAGGTGGAGCTCTCGGGATCCGACACAACACCCAGACAACGCCTGGGAGCGGGCGCCGCTTGTGGCGGGGGCGAAAGTTCGAGCCGCGCCCAGCCGTTTCGAGGAAGAGCCGTGACGCTTCCAACCTTCTTCATCATCGGCGCGGCGAAGGCCGGGACGACGAGCCTGCACTACTACCTGGAGCAGCACCCGGACGTGCAGATGTCGGAGGTGAAGGAGACCAACTTCTTCGCCGGGCCGGAAAACGGCACCCGCTACCCGACTGGCCGGGTGGAGCGCCTCGAGGACTACGAAGCGCTCTTCGACCCCGCCTTCCGCGTGCGGGGCGAGGCTTCGCCCAGCTACACGAACGCGCCCCGGCGCACCGGGGTCCCGCAACGGATCGCCGAGGCGGTGCCCGAGGCCCGCTTCGTCTACCTGGTCCGCGACCCGATCGATCGCGCCCTCTCGCACTTCCAGATGCTCGTCGGCAACGGCAGGCTCGAGCTCTCCTTTCGTGAGACGGTCGCCCAGCTCGACGAGGCCGATCCGCATTCGTTCTTCCTGACCTGCCAGAGCTTTTACGGGCGACAGCTTGAGCTGTACCTGGAGGAGTTTCCACAGGAGCGCGTCCTCGTGCTCGACCAGGCGAAGCTGCGGAGCAACCGCGAGGCGACGCTGAAGGCGTCCTTCGAGTTCCTCGGGGTGGACCCCGATTTCCGCACCGAGGCGTTTGAGTCAGAGCTGCTGAAGGGGGCGGAGCGGCACCGCTATCCGCGCCGCTTGAAACCGCTTCTGCGGGCTCCGGCCAAGGCGCTGCCTCCCAGGCTGCGGGACCGGCTGCGCAGTTCCTTCGAGCGGTCCTTCCTCTCGACGGTGGAGAAGCCGGAGGTCGAGCCGGCCGAGCGCGACCGCCTGCGCGAGCTCTTCGCTCCCGACGCCGCCCGGCTGCGGGAGCTGACGGGGCTGCGCTTCGAGAGCTGGAGCGTCTAGCGGGGCTCAGGCCCGCAGCAGCTCGCGGATCACGTGCGGGGAGCCGATCCGCCGCGTCCGCGTGCGCGCCCGGATCGGCTCCTTGGCGACGTCTTTGACCGTCTCCCAGAGGTCGCTCCCAAGCGAGTCGGTACTGCGCGGCAGCGAGTCGAGGTCGGCCAGGAGCCGGTCGAGGTCGTAGCCCATCAGCGCCAGCCGCTCGGCCCCGAGGAAGCGCAGGTAGCGGCGGCACCACTCGCGCCGCAGCGGGCTCGCCAGCGTCTTGCGCCACTTCTGCCCCGGCTCCGAGCTCAGCGCCGAGTAGCGCTTGCGCCCGGTCGGATCGCCCATCCGCCCGTTCAGCTCGACCTTCGAGAAGTCGGTCAGGGCGCGGGGGTCGAAATCGAGCTCCAGGTAGGCCATCAACTCCCGCCACGCCCCTTCGTCGGGAGCGCTGAGGTCCTCGAAGCGGGCCGAGTGGACGTGGGGGCGGTGCTTCTCGTAGGCCGTCGCCAGCCGCGGCAGGCCGATGAAGAGGTCGCTGCTCATGAAGGTCGGCCGCCAGGGCCCCCAGGTGTCGATCAGCGAGGCGATCACGCTGAGCGGGTTGCGCCAGAGGAAGACGAACTTCCCTTCGGGGAAGAGCTGCATGATCTCCTCGGCGATCAGGCAGTAGGGGGGCGACTTGTCGAGGAAGTAGGCGTCCCCCTCCTCGGCCGCTTTCTCGTAGAGGCGCAGGGCGAAGCGCCGCAGCTCCTCGACGTAGTCGTCACCGCCCTCGGGCAGCCCGGAGGCGAAGTCCTCGATCGCGGTGACCAGCAGCGGGTGGACGTACTCGGCGTCGACGCCGCTCGGGCGCAGGGTGTAGGCGTGGGGCAGCAGCAGCCACGGCTCCGACGCGGTGGCGACCCCGTCGTGGGCGGCGATGATCCGCTGCACGAGGGTCGAGCCGCTGCGCGAGATCGAGAAGAGGAAGATCGGTTTGATGGCCATGGATGCTCCATAGAGCAAACGTTGGCGCGCAGGCGGCTCTTGTGAGTGCCCGCAAAGAACGACGACGTACGAGCCGTTGCTTCTTTGTGCAGGCGATAGCCGGCGTATTCGATCCGTTCCGCGCCGCGGCCGGCGAGCCGCTGCGCCGGCGCCTGCCGGCGAGCCTGCGTCCGGCCGATTCCGTCTGGGTCGAAGACGCGGGCGCCCTGGCGCTTGGCTGCGCTGGGGGGGTCGAGCGGGCGGAGGTGGGGAACGTCCTCTGCCTCTTCGAGGGGAGCCTCTACAACCGCAAGGAGCTGGCGCGACAGTTCGAGCTGCCAGGCGGCATCGGCGCAGCGGATCTGATCGCGCGCCTGTTTTCGCGCCTCGGCGAGGGGCTTTGGTTGCTGCTCCGCGGGGACTTCGCGATCGTCGTCTGGGACCGCGCGGCGGCCGCGGGTGCGGCCGTCCGCGACCACCTCGGCGGTCGCGGGCTCTACCTCCACCGCGCCGGCGGCGTCGTCGCCGTCGCGACCGAGCTGCGCCACCTGGTAGAGTTGCTGCCGCCCCGACCGGCTCCGGATGACGTAGCGGTAGCACACTGGCTGGTCCCGGCGGTGCTGCCCGAAGATCGCACTCTCTTCGCCGGGATCGAGGAAGTGCCGCCAGCGAGCTGCTTGATGCTCGGGGTCGACGGCGCGGCCGCGCCGGTGCGGCGCTACTGGGCGCCGCGGTTCGAGCAGCAGCGCGGCCTCTCCCTGTCCGCGGCGAGCGCGCAGGCGCGCGAGCTGCTCACCCGGGCAGTGGAGCGGCGGGCGGGGGAGGGGGCGGAGAGCGCGATCCTGCTCAGCGGCGGCATCGACTCCGCCAGCGTCGCCGGGATCTCCTGCGCGTCGCTCGCCGCCGACCGCCGACCGCGCCGCGCCTACTCGGCGGTCTTTCCCCGTCATCCCGAAATCGACGAGGGGCCACT
>JBQCEW010000356.1:0-2796 GCA_051959815.1 Solirubrobacterales bacterium | reverse complement strand
TCTCTGACGAGACCGGCCACTACAAGCCGGCGCCGCAGAGTTTCGAAGCGGCGCTCTCCTCACTTGGCGTGCGGCCGGAGGAGGCGATCCACGTGGGCGACTTGCGTCGCACCGACGTCGCCGGCGCCGCGGCGCTGGGGATGAGGACCGTCCGCTACCGGGGCATGCACGACGACGCCGATACCGAGAGCGGGGTGGAGGCCGACTTCGTCGTCGCCAGCCACGCCGAGCTGGTCGAGGTCGTCGAGCGCCTCAGTCGTCCGTAGTGTTCGCTTCGTGACCCCGAGCCTGCCGGTCGACACCGAGCGCCTGCGCTTCCGCGCGGTGACGATGGACGACGTCGACGAGTTCCTCGCCTTGCACGAGGACCCGCTGGTGGCGCGCTTCATGGGGACTTACGACCGCGACGGGATGGTCGAGTGGATGCGGAAAGGGCTTGACGAATGGGCGGCGCGCGGCCACGGGCGCGTTGCCATCCTCGACCGCGGCAGCGGCGAGTTCATCGGTCGCACCGGCCTCAAACACTGGCCGCAGTTCGGGGAGACGGAGGTGGGCTGGGTACTACGGCCCGAGGTCCGCGGCAGGGGCCTCGCCACCGAGGCCGGCGCCGCCGCGCTGCGGTGGGGCTTCGAGCAATTCGACCTTCCCTACATCACGGCGATGATCCAGCCGGAGAACACCGCTTCGGTGCGAGTCGCGGAGCGGCTCGGGCTGAGCCCCCAGCGGACGGACACGTTGCTCGGCGAGCAGGTCGTCGTCCACGCGATCAGCCGCGAGGAGTGGGAGTCGCTGACCTAACTCGGCTTGCGGGCCTTGGCGGCGACGATCGAGGCGGGGAACACCACGCTGCCGTCCTCGGCTTTGAACTGCTCAGCCTCCGCGACCACGGTGCTGCGGATCGAGTTGCGATCGTCCTCTGGGAGCGCTTTCAGCATCGCCGCCAGCGGGCCGCTGACCTCGAGGATCTCCTCCCACCAGGCCTCGATCGAGTCGTAGGGCTGCTGCGCCTCGATCTCCGCAACCTCCACGTCCGCCAGGCCGGCCTGCTCGACGAGCGCTTGCAGGCGCTCGGCTTCGCCGAGGGAGAAGGGTCCCGGCATGCCGGGCTCCGGCGGCGGCGCGCCCAGGTGCTTCATCACCGCGTTCAGGATCAGCGAGAGCCAGGGATTCTTCTCGCCGGTGCCCCAGACCGCCAGCACCAACCGCCCGTCCGGTCGCAGCGCCCGGGCGCTTTCCCGCAGCGCCTGCGCCTGGTCGGCCATCAGCATGTAGCCGAAGCGGCAGAGGACGACGTCGAAGCGCTCCTCGTCCGAGAGCTCGAGCTGTTCGGCGTTGAGGACCCGGGTGCTCACGTTGGGCACCCCCAACCGCTCGACCCGCTCGGCGACCGCGTCGACCATCGCCTGCGAGAAGTCCGAGCAGAGGACAGTGCCGTCCGGTCCGACGCGCCTTGCCGCCTGCAGGCCGACCCGGCCGGCGCCGCAGGCGAGTTCCAGCACCTCTTGACCCGGCCGAAGATCGGCCACCTTCAGCATCCAGCGAGTGGCCTCGCCCGAGGCACCGGTCTCTTCCTCTTCCGCGGCGCGCGCCCAGCTCGCGGCCGCATCGCTCCACTGCTGCCGGCTCGCCTCCCGGTACTCCGCCTCGCTCATGTCGCAGAACCTAACGCGCCTGTCCGCAGGTGCAAGCAGAAGGACTGGCTGGACCGCCAGTACAGTTGAGCCGTGGCGGAGCTGATCCTCTACGCGATCCCGGCGTTCGTGCTGCTGCTCGTCGTCGAGCTGCTCTCGTTCAAGTACGCGCGCGACGACGACCTGGTCGGCTACGAGCTGCGCGACACGCGGACGAGCCTGACGATGGGCGGCGGCAACGTCGCGATCAACGCGATCTGGAAGTTGGTCGTGATCGCGATCTACGCCGGCCTCTACGAGCTGACTCCGCTGCGGATGCCGGCCGACGAGTGGTGGACCTACGTCCTGCTGTTCTTCGCCGACGACCTCGCTTACTACTGGTTCCACCGCATCCACCACGAGGTGCGGGTCTTCTGGGCGAGCCACGTCGTCCACCACTCCTCCCAGCACTACAACCTCTCGACCGCGCTGCGGCAGACCTGGACGCCGATGACCGCGCTGCCGTTCTGGGCGCCGCTGGCGCTGCTCGGCTTCGCGCCGTGGATGATCCTCACCCAACAGGCGATCAGCCTCATCTACCAGTTCTGGATCCACACCGAGCGGGTGCAGAAGATGCCCGCCTGGTTCGAGTTCTTCTTCAACACGCCCTCGCACCACCGCGTCCACCACGGCTCCAACGAGGTCTACCTCGACCGCAACTACGGCGGCATCCTGATCGTCTGGGACCGCCTCTTCGGCAGCTTCCAGGGCGAGACCGAGCGCCCCCGCTACGGCCTGACGAAGAACATCCGCACCTTCCGCCCGACCCGCGTCGCCTTCCACGAGTTCGCCGCGATCTGGCAGGACGTGCGGGGGGCGACGAGCTGGCGCCACCGCCTCGGCTACCTCTTCCGCGGCCCGGGCTGGTCGCCGGACGGGAGCGGCGGCGGCACCAGGGGCTGACACCCCCTTCTGCACAAATGAACCGCCGTGTTTGGCCCCAGCGGCCCTTGCTCGCGCAAAGACGTCCGGGTTAGCGTCGGTGTGGCCCGGCGAGGAGAGGTGGATCGCCGGCCGGCGGTTTCTGGGAGCCTCGACTGTGCGGTTGCGCGCAAAGGAGAGTTGCCATGAGCGCAGAGGAGAACAAAGCACGAGCGGAAGCCGCCTACCGCGCCTTCAACGAAGG
>JBQCEW010000355.1:0-4217 GCA_051959815.1 Solirubrobacterales bacterium | reverse complement strand
TCTGCGGCGCAGCATGCGATTCCGGCTTGTTGAGCGGCAGTTCGAGGATTAAAGCGAAGTGCAAGGGCGCAGAGAACGCCCGCCGGCCTGCCATCCTATCTAGCGGTGGCCCCCCGGTGAGAGATGCTGAATTCCAGATACATCTGAAACGCACTACGCAGGAGAACATCCATGAACTATGTCGGCGCGGCCCTTGCCGCCGGCTGCCCGGTTGTCATCAAGACCTCCCCCCTCGCCCCGCAGGCCCCGGGGTACCTGGGTTCGGCGCTCGAGGGGGCGGGGCTGCCCGCCGGCTGCGCCTCGATCCTTCACGGCGGCGCGGCGGCGGCGGCGCGGCTGGTCTCCCACCCGCTTGTCGACGCCGTCTCCTTCACCGGTCACGACCGCGCCGGCCGCGAGGTGATGCGCCAGGCAGCGGCGGGGCCGAAGAAGGTCCTGCTCGAGCTCGGCGGGAAGAGTGCCAACATCGTCTTCGCCGACGCGCCGCTGGAGCGCGCTGTGGCGGGCGTCACCGCCGGCATCGTCCGCAACCAGGGCGCCACCTGTACCGCTGGCACCCGCATCCTGGTCGAGCGCCCGCTGTACGAGAGCTTCACCGAGCGGCTCTGCGAGGCGCTGGCGAGCGTACGGGTTGGCGATCCCTTCGGGGCCGAAGCCGAGATCGGGGCGATCCGGCACCGCGATCTCTACGAGCGGATCCAAGCGGCCCTGGAGCAGGCCTGCGCCTGCGGCGGGGCGCTGCTCGCCGGCGGGCGTGAGATCGAGGTCGCCGGCCGCAGCGGCCACTACCTTCAGCCGACCCTGGTCGGCGGCGTCGGCAACGACGATCCGCTCTGCCGGGACGAGCTCTTCGGCCCGATCGCGGCGGTAATCCCGTTCGAGGGCACCGAGGCGGCGATCGAGCTCGCTAACGAGAGCAGCTACGGCCTGGCGGCCGGGGTCTGGAGCGCCGACGTCGAGCGGCTGGAGTACGTCTGGCGCCGGCTGGACGTGGGCACCGTCTACATCAACTCATACCACCGGATCGACGGCATCCCACTGGCCTCTGCCGGCAGGAAGCGGTCCGGATTCGGTGCGGAGGGAGGCAAGCGCGGGATGGAAGAACTGATGGCAACTAAGAGCGTGCACATGCCAAGGCTCGGGAGCGTGAGCTGACATGGGCATGGACCAACCCCAGCAGTCGGCGAGCGCCAGCCTGCAGGCGCGTGACGCCGCCCGGGCGCTGGAGATAAATGGCTTCGCGGTCGTGTCCGGGGTCCTTGACGCTGACGCCGTGGCGCGACTGCGGAAGATCAGCGAAAGCGAGCTCGGCGGCGCCGAGAAGGAGCTCCCCGCCTCCCGCTTCGTGCAGATCCCGGAGCTGGTCGAGATCCCGCTCGGGGACACGGTCGTCGAAGTCCTGCGCCAGATCTACGGAGGGCCCTACGTGCTCTACCCGAACTTCACGGTGCGGGAGGACGTCTACGTCGGCTGGCACGTCGACACCGCCTTCGCCGGGGCCCACCAGCACGTCTGGAGCGACTCGTTCATGCATGTGCAGTGCGCCGTCTACCTACAGGACAACTCCGCCGAGGAGGGCGGGGGCTTGGATGTGCGGCCGCGCTCGCACCGCTCGCTGCTGCCGGGCCTCGGAGGGGACCACGCCCTCGACCGGGCGGCGCGGCGGCTACTCGGCCCTCGCCTGCGCGGCGAGCAGATGCTGATGGCGCGGGCCGGGGACCTGGTCATGTGGCACGCCCGCACCGAACACCGCAGCACGCGGCCGCGGGCGGCAACCGGCCGCACCAAGTACGGGATCTTCTTCAGCACCGCACGCTGGGACCCCTACGTCAGCCACCGCTACCTCTGCCACCTGGTCGGCCAGTCGGTGCAGCACGACGGGGACGGGGCCAGGCGCTTCCCCCGCTACGAGGAGATCGTCGACCTGCGATTCCCCGACTCCTTCCCCGAGGACTTCGTCGAGCGGATCGATGCCCTCGGCGTGCAGATGGCGACCTTTTAATGGAGCGCTCCTCGCACCTCTGCCTCGACGGCCGGGTCGCCGTCGTCACCGGAGGCGCCGGAGGGGGTGTCGGCACGGCGACGGCGCGGCTGCTCGCCGCCCGCGGGGCGGCCGTGGTCGTCAACGGCCGGCCCGACCACGCCGACCGGCTCGAATCGATCTGCCGGGAGCTGCGCGACCGCGGCTCCGAAGCGGTGGCCCTGGCCGCCGACGTCGGCCGCAGCGATGCAGCCGCGGAGCTGGTGGACAGTATCTTCGCGCGCTTCGGCCGGCTCGACGTACTCGTCCACAACGCCAGCTCGGCGGAGCCGCGCTGTGAGCTCGCGAACCTCTCCGACGAGGGCTGGCGCGAGGAGATGGCGCCAATCCTCGACGCCGCCTTCTACTGCACTCGCGCCGCCGTCCCGCGGATGCAGCCGGGCGCCAGCATCGTGCTGCTCTCCTCCAGCGCCGCCGCCCGCGGAGCCCGCGGGCGCAGCGTCGCCTACACGAGCGCGAAGGCGGGCCTGCTCGGCCTGACCCGGCAGCTCGCGCTCGACCTCGGCCCGGCCGGGATCCGCGTCAACGCCGTCGCCCCGGCGCAGATCGACACGGCGCGGATCCGCCGCGACGGCCGCCGCACCGACCAATCGCTTCGCGACTACGGCGCCCGACTGCCCCTCGGCCGGGTGGGCTCCGCCAGGGAGGTCGCCGAGTTGATCGCCTTCCTCGCCTCCGACGCCGCCGCATACGTGACCGGCCAGACGGTCGCGATCGACGGCGGCGGCTCGCTCGCCCCCGCCTACACCGCGACGGTGGGGGGATGACCGTGTTCGGGCGCTGCGACTGGGACGTCAGCCCACTCGGCCTCGGGACCTACTGCCTGACGGCGGACTGGGGCGTGCCCCGGGAGGAGGCGCTCGCGGTCCTGCGCCGGGCCGTCGAGCTGGGCGTCGACCTGATCGACACCGCCCCCCTCTACGGCGGCGGCGAGGCAGAGCAGCTGGTGGCGGTGGCGCTCGGGGAGCGCGGTGGCTGGCGGCTGATCGACAAGGTGGGGCGATTCGAGCAGAGCATCTACCGGCGCCGGGTCGAGGAGGCCTATGCCGAGCGCGCCCTGATCCGCGCCCAGGTCGAGCACAGCCTCCACCTCCTGCGCCGCGACCGGATCGACCTGCTGTTGGTGCATGAGGCGGACGACCCCGCCTGGTGGACCGAACTGGGGCGGGCCGAGGGGCCGGTGATGGACGAGCTGGCGGCCCTGCGCGAGGAGGGGCTGGTGGAACGGATCGGGATCTCGGCCCGCGAGCCGGCGGCGACGGCGCGGCTGGTCGGCAGCGGGGCCTTCGACGCCCTCCTCTTCGTCCACCACCTGAACGCGGTCTGGCAGGAGGCGGGCGACGTTGTGCTGCCGGTCGCGGCGGAGCACGGGACGGCGATCGCCGTCGGCGCCCCCTACCGGCGGGGCATGCTGCTCCGGGCCGACGAGGAGCACCTCGCCGCGCTTGCCCGCCGCGGCGACGTTCCCGCGGCGATGGTCGACCGCCTGCGCCGGCTCGGCGCGATCGCGGCCGGGGCGGGGCTGGAGATGGGAGAGGTCAGCCTTCGTTGGTTGCTCTCGCTGCCCGGGGTCGAGACGGTTTTCGTCGGCGCCGAAAACATCGCCCAGCTGGAGGAGAACCACGCCTGGGCCCTGCGGGGGCCGCTGCCGGAGGACGTGCTGGCGGCGATCGCCGGCCTGCGCGAGGCGGCGCCCCTGCCGGGGGGCTCGCGGTGAGGCCGCCGCGGACCAGGGTCGCTGTCGCCGGCCACACCGGTCGCGGCGACTACGGCCACGAGCTCGACCGGGCCTTCCTCGGCATCGCGACGGCCGAGGTGGTCGCCGTCGCCGACCCCGACGAGCGGGGCCGGGTGGCGGCGATGAGCCGGATCGGCGCCCGTCGCGGCTACGCGAGCCTGGCGGAGCTGCTTGAGCGCGAGCAGCCCGAAGTCGTCGTCGTCGCCCCGCGCCATCTCGATCGCCACCGAGAGCTTGTGCTCGCCGCCTGCGAGCACGGTGCCCACGTCCTCTGCGAGAAGCCGCTCGCGCCCGACCTCGAGGCCGCCGACGAGATGGTCGAGGCGGCGGACCGGGCGGGCGCCTGCCTCGCCGTCGCCCTCCCCTGGGCGCACGAGGCGCGGGCGGAGATCGTCGCCGAGCTCCTCGCCGCCGGCGCGATCGGCGAGCTGCTGGGCT
>JBQCEW010000354.1:0-6462 GCA_051959815.1 Solirubrobacterales bacterium | reverse complement strand
TTGAGTTTCTCCCTCATACGTCCGCTTATCTAGCTCGGCACCGCCGGCCGAGACCTTGAATTCAGCAGCTTGCGTTGGGAGGCGATGCCGTCGCGCCCGTGCACTCGACGTACGACTGACGCGAATAAAGCGTCGAACCGCCGATGTTCGGCGGTTCGAAACCTTCGTCCTGCATCACTTTGGCGTGATTGGTCAGATAGACGGTTTTGCCCGCGATCGCGCCTTTGTAGGTCGCCTTGTTTTCGAGGTAGACGTTAGAGTTCGGGGCGTAGAGCACGAACTCGTTGGTCCCTTCGCCGTTGTTGGAGAAGGTGATGCTAGTGGGAATGGTCGTCGATCCCATCACGTAGAGGCCCATCACCGCGTACTTGTTTTCGCCCGATTCATAGCCGCTGGAGGTGATATCGGAGTTGCCTTCGAGCATGATCTGCGATTCGCCCGCTTTGATTCCACAGTTTTCGGGGGTGTCGAAGAAGATCCGCACCGTTGCCCCTGCCCCCATGATCAGGTGGGAGTTGTTGCCCAGGATCAGACGGCAGATGAAGTAGTCGCCGCCGGTCAGCGTCAGGGTGGAGTTCTGCGCCGGTTCGATCGTCCGGGTCGTCGCATTCCAGGGGGCGGTCGCGCTCCAGCTTTTGCTGTACGAGTCGGACTGGCATTCTTCGGGGCTGCGCGAGGTCGAAGTGAGGACCGTGCACTTGACAAGCCGCTTGTTGCTGTTGCTGGTGGCGATGGTTGCGGGGATGAAACTGCTCACCGGGGGCAGGATTTCTTCCCCTTCGGTTTTGCTGTAGCCGCTGCACTGGGAGGCACTCAGTTCGAAGGTCGTTTTCCTGCCGATGCCGTGACGGATATCGCCGCAGATGCTCGTGTTGTTGGTCAGGTTCACGTTGCCGTTGGTGCCCACCCCCACGCGGATTTCGGCGTGCTGTTCGAGGGTGATGTCATCGTTGCCGATGACGCCCGCCCTCGACAGCGCTCCTCCGACCGAGCTCGTTCCGAGGTCCACCGCGATGCGGCGGCTGACCTTGTTCGAGGTGCCGACCGCCACCACGCAGGAGGTCGATTCCGTGCAGGCAGCCGTGCTGGGGCCCACGCGGTAGGAGTAAGTGGCATTGCCCACGGTGCCGGTGATCTGCGGGCACCAGCCATCCACTTCGGCTTTGGTAACGACCAGCATGCCGCCGCTCATGCCGACGCAGGGACTGGCGGAGCTCACCGCCTTGGAGAACTGGTTGAGGCGCATCAGGGCGACGTTGGCGCCGGCGTCGGCGGCGGCGATCGCTTCCTTCGTGTCGTGGTCGCGGATGGTGCCGTGCTGGGTGTTTACCGAGTAGACCACCGCGGCGCTCGCGAAGCTGAAGGCCACGGTCATCGCCATCAGCGCGGTTGCCACAGCCATGCCCCGTTCGTTGCGGCGCAGATCCCGCACAAGCAGGATGAAGCTGTCGATCGCAAGCATCGTGATCTGATCGGCGGCAGGGTCCGGTTCCTTGAACCGTGCAAGCCCGAAACGAGCCGCAGCTTGGACGCCCGTCCTACTCAGTTACGGGCTGAAGCTGCTCGATCCCGCTCGCCCGCTGGCCGCCCGCCGCCAGCATCAATTTGAAGTCGTGCGGGCTGGAGGCGTACTCGAGGGCGACGTGCTCGGCGACCTTGCCTTCCATCACGTAGCCGAGCAGCGACTGGTCGAAGGTGCGCATGCCGTAGTACTCCCCCTCGGCGATCACCTCGGTGATCTTGCCGGTCTCCTCCGGGTTCATGATCAGGTCCTGGACGCGGCCGGTGACGACGAGGATCTCCGAGGCGGGGACGCGGCCGTCGCCGGTGACGTCGGGGACGAGGCGCTGGGCGATCGCCCCCTTCAGGGTCGCCGCGAGCATCACGCGGGCCTGGTGCTGCAGGTGCGGCGGGAAGAAGTCGACGATGCGGTTGACCGTCTCGGTTGCGTCCAAGGTGTGGACGGTCGAGAGCACGAGGTGGCCGGTCTCGGCAGCGGACAGCGCCGTCCGCACGGTCTCCTCGTCGCGCATCTCGCCGATCAGGATCACGTCGGGGTCCTGGCGCAGGACGCGGCGCATGGCGCGGGCGAAGCTTTCGGTGTCGGAGCCGACTTCGCGCTGATTGATGATCGAGTTTTTGTCCGGATGCAGGTACTCGATCGGGTCCTCGAGCGTGACGATGTGGTCGGTCCGCGACCGGTTGATGTGGTCGATCATCGCCGCCAGCGTCGTGCTCTTGCCGGAGCCGGTGGTGCCGGTGACAAGGATGATCCCGCGCTGCTCCTCGGCCAGTTTGGTCACCACCGGCGGCAGCCCCAGCTCGTCGACCGAGCGGATTTCGAACGGAATCGCCCGGCAGACGATCGAGATCGAGCCACGCTGCTTGAAGGCGTTGACGCGAAAGCGCGAAAGCCCGGGGATCGAGTAGGAGAAGTCGGCCTCCCCGCACTCCTCGAATTCCGTCAGCGAGCGCACCTCGGCGATGTCCTGAAAGGCCTGTTCGGTGTCCTTCGGCCCCAGCGGCTCGTACCCCTCGAGGGGCGCCAGCTCGCCGTGCAGCCGCGCAGTAGGCGGCACCCCGACCTTGACGTGCAAGTCAGAACCCTCCCGCTCGATCAAAGTGCGCAGCGCTGAGTCGATGTCGAACATCGCGACATCTATCGGCTGCCCAGCCAAATCACTTAATAACGGCTGCGCGGTGGGCTGCGCAAGATGGGAGCAGTTGCTGTGGACAAGGCGCCCCGAATCGCGTGGTTCCTTTCGGACGCTGAGCGACCGGAAGGAACCACAGCTTTGAGCTGCAGGGCGATCAGCCGATCCCGTGGTTCCTTATGGTCGGCAGGAAACCGAAAGGAACCACGACTTTGCTCTCGTCCCTCGGCGTCTGCCGGAGCGCTCTCGTGGAGGGGGCGGATACCCCTCCGGAGGAATGTTCGGCGATATGCAATCTGAGGTTTGCGCGCGAAGCGCGCAGCATCTTCTCCCCGGAGCGCAGCGGAGGGGAGGTCAATTCCGGAGGAGGGGTATCCGCCCCCTCCTCCGGCGCAAGACTGCTTAAGCGACCTCGCGGAGTTTCTGCGCCTCGCCGAGAGACTGCAGCTTTTTGAGGCTCTGGTTCTCGATCTGGCGGATCCGCTCGCGGGTGACGTTGAAGGTCCGGCCGACCTCGTCCAGGGTCCGCGGGTGCTCGCCGCCGAGCCCGTAGCGGAGCTCGAGCACGCGGCGCTCGCGGTAGGAGAGGTTCTCGAGGGCCTCTTTAAGCGCCTCTTTGGTCAGCAGGTCCGCCGCTCGGTCGAACGGGGACTCGGCCTTCTCGTCGGCGATGAACTGGCCGAACTCCGACTCCTCCTCGTCGCCGACCGGCTTCTCGAGGGAGACCGGGGCCTGGGCGGAGCGCTTGATCGAGTCGACCTCCTCGGGATCGATCCCCGTTACCTCGGCGATCTCCTCCGGGGTGGGCTCGCGGCCCAGCTCGGTGACCAGCTTGCGCTCGGCGCGGCCGATCTTGTTCAGCTTCTCGACGACGTGGACCGGGATCCGGATCGTCCGCGCCTTGTCAGCCAGCGCACGGGCGATCGCCTGGCGGATCCACCAGGTCGCGTAGGTGGAGAACTTGAACCCCTTGCGGTAGTCGAACTTCTCCGCCGCGCGGACCAGGCCGAGCGTCCCCTCCTGGATCAAATCGAGGAAGGGAAGCCCCTGGTTCCGATAATTTTTCGCGATCGAGACGACCAGGCGCAGGTTCGACTCGACCATTTTCTGCTTCGCGTCGAGGTCGCCGCGCTCGATCCGTTTGGCGAGTTCGACCTCCTCCTGCGCGGTCAGCAGCCGGACTTTGCCGATGTCCTTGAGGAACAACTGCAAGGAATCGGTGGTCATGTCCGGTTTCAGGTCGAGCGCCTGTTTCTGGCGCCGGCGACCTTTTTTGCCGGTGTCCATGGGGAGCGCTTCGGCGGCGGCTTTCTGCGCGGGGTCCATGTCCTCCACGAGCTCGATCCCCGACTTCTCGAGGTGGCCGTAGAGGTCCTCGACGTCAGACTCGTCGAGATCGACCTCGGAGACCGCGGAGGCGACGTCGCCGAAGGTCAGCACGCCAAGCTGCTGCCCGCGATTGATGAGGTTTTTGACCTCCTCCATTTCCTGAAGCTCTGCTACCAGCATCCGTTCTTTCTCGTTTCCCTTGCGCTCGTTGTTTAGCCCTACTAGACAAAAAGGCCGCCACGACCGGAAAGTCGCGCCGCACCGACAAAAAGCGGACCGTGGGCCTGGTCCGCGAAAGTAGCGTCTACATCCTTCATTGTGCCCTAGTGGGCGGGCGTCTCAAACAGCTCAAACGCCTGTTCGCATAGTAGTCGCTTCACTTTCTGAAGTCAAGCCGATGCAAAGCACCCTGCGCCACCCGAAACCCTGGCTCCGCGCCTTCTGGCAGCGCGCCTACCAGGAGAACGTAACCGGGCTCTCGGCGATGGTCGCCTACAACCTGATGCTGGCCGTCTTCCCCTTCGCCCTGCTGGTGCTTTTCGTCTTCGGACAGGTGCTGAAGATCGGGGGGGTCGAAACCAGCGTCCTCAACGATCTCCAGCGGCTCTTCCCCAACACCGAGCAGCACACGCTGACCGACGTCCTCACCCGCATCCAGGACAACTCGACGACGATCGGGATCGCTGCCTTCGCCGGCTCGCTCTGGATCGGCGCCTCTTTCTGGGGGGCGATGGACACCGCCTTCTGCCGCATCTACCACGTCGAATGCCGCGGCTGGGTCGAGCAGAAGCGCTTCTCCTTCGCGATGCTGGCCGTGGTCCTGCTCTTCATCGCCGCCAGCATCTTCGTTCCCACCTTCGAGAGCGCCATCGTCTCCAGCACCGATCGCCTCCCCTTCGGCCTCTCCCACATCAAGGCGATCGACACGATCCTGCTGCTGGCGGCGGCCCTGCTGATCACCTTCGCCATCTGCTCGGTGATCTTCTGGGCGGTGCCGAAAGGGCACATGCCCTGGCGCGCGGTCTGGCCGGGAGCGCTCTTCGTGACGGTCGGGGCCGGCCTCGCCAACTGGCTCTTTCCGATCTACCTTTCCAACGTGTCCAGCCTCTCGCGGTTCGGCTCCACCCTCGGTTTCATCCTCATCGCCCTGCTCTGGTTCTACGTCCTCAGCCTCGCCCTGATGGTCGGTGCGGTGATCAACTCGCTCCGCTACGAGCTCCACGACACCGGCGAATTGCCTAACTATTCGGCCCGCTCAGGCGTGCCAGGCGATCCTTGTCGGGACTGCGGGAAGAACGGCGCGCGCAACAGCGCCCAGCGCACTTCCTCCGCCGAATAATAAAAACTGCCGTATCCTCGTGCGGGGAATTACAAGCTTCCTGGACCCCGCGTCCAGAGCGCCGACAGGGCTGGAAGAATCCGCAAATGATGCAGAAACATCGGAGTTCCGAGAAGGCGGACGGCCTCTTGCGGCCTGCCGCTCCTCCTGACATCAGTCGGAGCGGCCAGCGCCAGCGGATCGTCGACGCGATGATCGACAGCTGCGCCGAGAAAACCTACGCCGCGACCACGATCACCGACATCGTCGCCGGGGCTCACATCTCCCGCACCACCTTCTACAAGCACTTCGAGGACAAGCGCGCCTGCTTCGGAGCCGCGATCGACCACTGCGTCGAGCAGCTACAGAAGGTGGCGGCCGCTGCGCATTCCTCAGAGGACGACCCTGGAGACGCCACCCGCAAGGCCGTTACGGTGGTCCTGCAGGCGCTGGCGGCGCGGCCGGGGCTGGCGCAGATGCTGACCGGCGATGCGATCGCCGTCGACCCGATGGCGATCGAGCGGTACCGGAAGGCGACGATCCCGGCGCTCGAAGCGCTTTGGGCCCGCAGCGGGCGCTCCGGCAAGGCGCACACCGACCCCCGCCTCGCCTTCGGGCAGTTCCAGGTCCTGGTCCTCAACCAGATCGCCATCGGCAAGGCCGATCGCCTGTCGGAGTTGCTCCCGGAGATCGTCTATCTGGCCGTCAGTCCCTTCGGCGGCCACGAGGAAGCGCTCAAGCAGTCGCAACTTGCCGGGAAAAGCGCGGCCGGCGAGGCGGTCCTCCGGTGATCGACAGCCCCGAGGACCTGCGCCGTTGGCGCCTGCCGCGCGGTCGGCATGGACTGCCGCGCGAGTTGGTCGAGCGGTCGCAGCGCGAGCGGCTGCTGGCGGCGGTGGTGCGCGTGACCGTCGCCAACGGCTACGAGTCGACGACCGTCGGCGACATCCTCGGCGAGGCGGGGGTCGGTCGCGAGAGCTTCTACGAACTCTTCGACGACAAACTCGACTGCATGCTGGCGGCGCACAAAGGCCTCATCGACTCGCTCGGGGAGCAGGTGCGCGAGGTCTACCTGGTCGAGGGGCCTTTGCCTGCGCGGATGCTGGAGGAACTCTCCGTCACAATCGAATGTTTTGCCGCCGACCACGAGGTAGCGCGCTT
>JBQCEW010000353.1:0-5964 GCA_051959815.1 Solirubrobacterales bacterium | reverse complement strand
GACTCGCCGCCGCGAGCGCGCTCGCGCAGCTTGTCCGCCTCCTCGCGGATTTCGGCGTCGGAGAGCGCTTCCATCTCCGGCTCATAGCGGTTGATCGCCTCCGCGCGCTTCTGGTAGGACTTGAATTTCCTTCCCTCTCCCGCGCGCAGCGCCTTCGTTACGAGGTCCATCGCTGGCATTGCTCAAGGGTAGCGGTGCGGCGCGAATTGCCCCTTGCTCCCTTCCGCCAGGAGGTCTAAGCTCGTTGCTCAACCGACAAGGAGGCACTCATGCGGATTGAGATTCGGGGCAGAAACGTCGAGATGACGGACGAGCTGCGTGAGACGGTGCGGAAGCGCTTCCAGCGGATGGGACGGCAGGTCTCGCCGCTCTCGACCGTGGAGGTGGTGCTCTCGGAGGAGCGCAACCCGCGAGTCGCCGACAGCCAGGTGGCGGAGGCGACGTTCTACTTGAAGGGAGTGACGCTGCATGCGCGCGAGTGCTCCCCGACTATGACCCACTCGATCCACGAGCTGGCTGAGGACATGAGCCGGCAGGTGAAGAAGCATCGGGAGTTGCGACGCAAGCGCCGCCGCACGCGGCGGATGGTCGAACAGCTGCGTGGCCGCCCGGCGGAGGCACGGCCGTAGGGCCGCGGAAATCCAACTAAAGGCGCCGGGCAAAGGTCACCGCCACCACCCGAGACGACCCCGCGGCCCTCAGCGCGCGAGCGCAGGCCGTGAGGGTCGCCCCGGTGGTGAGGACGTCGTCGACGAGGAGGGCGCTGCGAGGCGCTGCGCCGGCGGAGTGGATGCGCGGCGGGTGCGCGACCCGCTCGGCGCGGCGTCGGCCGACCTGCCTGCCGCCACCCCTGCGCTCCAAGCAATTCTCCAGCGGCGCGCCGAGCCGCTCCGCCAGGGCCGCCGCTACCTCCCCCGCCGGGTCGAAACCCCGCCGCCGTAACCGCGGGGGCGCCGGCGGCACCGGCACGATCGTCCCGCTCAACATGTGCGCCGGCGCCAGCCATTCGATCCGCTCTGCCATCAGATCCGCCACCGGCAGCAGATGCCGGAACTTCAGCGCCCCCACCAGATTCCGCGCCACCCCCTCGTAAGGCGCCGAAGACCAAGCCCGATCCAACCCCGCCGGCCCGTTGCTCAACAACGGCTCCGCATCAGCGAGCCGCCTCCCGCACCGCGTACAAACCACCGCCTCCGGCCGGCAAGACCGCCCACACGCAGCACACAGCGGCGGCGCGACAGCGACAGCGATGGCGCTCCCGATCTCCATGCCCCCACCCTGCCAAGCAACCCCAGAAAAATGACGCGCACAAAGCAAAAAATCACGCCCACCTCTGTGCCGGATCAGTGACTTCCAAGCTGTCCGCAGACAGGGTCAATCGCGTGGTTCCTTAGTCGTGCAGCAGCCGACAAAGGAACCACGACTTTGCTTCCGTCCTTCCGCGAGCTCCTCGCGTCCTTCAGCGTCCTGCGGAGACGATCGTAGGAGGGTGCTGGTGTCCCTCCGGAGGAATGTTCGGCGACATGCAATCTGATTCTTGCGCGGCGAAGCCGCGCAGCAAGTTCTCCCCGGAGCGCAGCGGAGGGGAGGTCAATTCCGGAGGAGGGACACCAGCACCCTCCCCGGCAGCGCCCCGTCCTTGAGCGTCAGCCGCGGGCGGCAGCGATGGCGCCGATCAGGACGCTGCGGGCGGGGATCTCGGCGCCGGGGAGGGCGATTACTTCGCGGAGGCGGGCACCGTCGCCGATGCGGGCACCGTCGCCGATGATCGAGGGGCCGTCGATGCGGACGTCGTCGCCGATCTCGCAGCCCGGACCGAGAAGGACGGGGCCGACCAGCTTGCCCTCGTCGCCGGGGTCTTCGCCGCTGCGGTAACCCTCGACCAGCTCGCCCTCGCGTTCGACCTGAACGGCGCCGGTGAGGGCGTCGATGTTGCCGGCACGCAGCTCCTCGAGGTTGCCGATGTCGTTCCAGTAGGCGTCGATCTCGTGCGAGTAGAAGGGCACGTCGCCCTCGAGCAGGCGCGGAAAGACGTCCATCGCCCAGTCGGCGAAGCCCTCCGGGTCGCCGGGGCCGGCCGCTTTGCTCGTTCCCGGCGCGGGAAAAAAGTCGAAGATCTCCTTGCGGAACATGTAGATGCCGCAGTTGGCGAGGTCGGAGAGCGCTTCAGAGGGGTCCGGCTTCTCCTGGAAACCCTGGATGCGCCCGTCGGCGCCGACGATCGCGACCCCGAACTGGCTCGTGTCCTCGACCCGCTTCATCGCCAGCGTCGCGATCCCGTCGTGGGACTCGTGGAACTCGCGCATCGCCGTCAGGTCGATGTCGGTGAGCGCGTCGCCGCTGATGACGAGGAAGGAGTCGCCGAGGAAGTCGGCGGCGTTGCGCACCCCGCCGGAGGTCCCCAGCAGCCGCTCCTCGCGGCTGTAGGCGAGCGAGACGCCTTGGGCGGAGCCGTCGCCGAAGTAGCCCTCGATCACGTCGGGGAACCAGTGCAGGTTGGCGATCGTCTCGGTGAAGCCGTGACGGGCGAGCAGGCGCAGGATGTGCTCCATCACCGGCTTGTTGATCACCGGCACCATCGGCTTCGGCATCGCGTAGGTGATCGGCCGCAGCCGCGTTCCCAGCCCCGCTGCCAGGACCATCGCCCTCATCGGGCCATCCCCTCCTTGATCCGGTCGATCGCGACAATCTTCTCCGGATCCACGCCGAGCCCGTCCGCCGCCTCCAGGGAGACCAAGTCCCCCAGCAGCGTCGCCCAGAGCAGGCGTTCGACTCGCGTCTCCCCCACGGTCTCCACCCGCACGACGGCGGCCGCAGCCTCGCCCGCAACCGCCGCGGAGAGCTCGAACCGCTGCCGCTCGCGCGGGTGCTGGTCGCAGTCCTCGAGGAAGACGGCGGCCATGCGGGCGGCGCCGTCGCCGGCCCAGCCGCAGATCTCGTTGTGGTCGGCCTCGGGCAGCTCGGCGTAGAAAGCGGGTAGCTTCGCGTTCTCGTTGATCTGGGTCTTCCAGCGGTGGGCGACCGGCGTCGTCAGGTCGGCGCCGTAGATGACCGCCGGCGCGCCGTCGAGCTGCGCCGCGATCTCCTTCGCCCGCGCCTGCAGCGCCTCGGACTCGCGCTCGAGGAAGGCAGCCGCGCAGTCGATCTCGGTGTGGATCCGCGGCGCCGCCCCGGCCAGCGCCGCGACCTCGGCGGCGGCGACGAACATGTAGGCGACGGCGACGCGGGGCTGGTAGATGCCCGGCGGCGCGACCACCGGCACCCCGGCCTCGCGGGCGCGGTCGACCAGCGCCCCGCCGGTGCTGAGGACGATGCGGCGCGCCCCCAGCACCTCGGCCGCCTCGAAGCAGGCGAGCGTCTCCTCGGTGTTGCCGGAGTAGCTGGAACAGAGCACGGTCCACTCCGGCGTCGTCCAGCTCGGCAGCTCGTAGCCGCGGATCGTCAACAGCGGCTTCGTCAGCCGGTCGCCGAGCGCGCTGGCGGCGAGGTCGCCGCCGATCGCCGATCCGCCCATCCCGCAGACCATCAGCCCGGTGGAGTCGGCCGGCTCCAGCCGCGCCGTTTCGATCCGCCAGAGGGCGTCCCGCAGCTGGTCGGGCAGGCCGAGAACGTCGTCGCGCAGGTTCGCCATCAGGCGGGGACTCTTTCATCTCGGCCGACGACCGTGTCAACGAGCCGTGCCCCTGGGGCGACTTCCACCCCCGGGGAGAGGATCGAGTTGCGGACGAGGGCGTCCCTGCCGACGGTGCAGCCTTCGAGCAGGACCGAGTCGCCGACCTCGGCGCCGCGCTCGACGCTGCAGCCGGAGGAGACCACCGCCCGCGGCCCCACCCGCGCCTGATCGTTGATCACCGCGTCGCCGGCGACGAGCAGCCCCGGCGCGGTCGGGCGCACGCGCGTCTCCACCGTTCCCTCGAGGATGTCCCAGCTCGCCTGCAGGTAGCGCTCCCGAGTGCCGATGTCCATCCAGTAGCCCTCCAGCAGCAGCCCGCAGAGGCCGTCATCGACCAGGCGTGGAAAGACCTCGCGCTCGATCGAGACCGCCTGCCCCTCCGGTACGAGGTCGAGCACCGAGCGCTCCAGCACGTAAGCACCGGCGTTGATCTCCCCTGGCGCCGCCTCGCCGGTCTTCTCGATGAACTCGAGCACCTTCCCTTCCTCGTCGCAGCGGACCAGGCCGTAGGCGGAGGAGTCCTCGACCGGGTGCAGGCCGATCGTCGCGCGGGCGCCGCGCTCCCGGTGCGCCCGCACCAGCGCGCTCAGGTCGAGGTCGGCGAGGACGTCGCCATTGAGGGCGAGGAAGCGGTCCTCGAGTCGCTCGCCCAGCGCCGTGGCGGCGAAGCGGATCGCCCCGGCGGTGCCGAGCGGCTCCGGCTCGGCGACATAGGTGATGGCGACGCCGGAGCGCTCCTCCTCGTCGCCGAGCGCCTCGCGCAGGACCTCGGGCAGGAAGCCGCAGGCAAGGACGACCTCGCTCACCCCGTGAGCGGCCAGCCACTCGATCGCGTAGGCGAGGAAGGGGCGGTCGACCAGCGTCACCGCCGGCTTCGGCACGTCGCTCGTAAGCGGCCGCAGGCGAGTCCCCTCGCCACCGACAAGAACTATGGCCTGCACTATTCCGCGGCGGTCGCCGGGGCCGG
Source organism: Solirubrobacterales bacterium (assembly GCA_051959815.1). Classification (GTDB taxonomy): domain Bacteria; phylum Actinomycetota; class Thermoleophilia; order Solirubrobacterales; family 70-9; genus VAYN01. The sequence goes on along the minus strand of JBQCEW010000353.1, from coordinate 1,324 downwards.
CGCTTCCCTCGGTTGCCTGCCGATGCCCTCGTACTCGAAGCCTGCCTTAACCAGCTTCTCCGGGTCGAGGAAGTTGCGGCCGTCGACGATCAGCGGCCGCGCCATCTGCTCGGCGGCAGCAGCCCAGTCAAGCTGGGCGAACTCGCCCCACTCGGTGACCAGCACCGCGGCGTCAGCCCCCTCTAGGGCCTCCATCGCTGAGCCCGCCATCTCCACCGAGCCGAGCAACCCGGCGGCGCGCTCGGCGGCGACCGGGTCGTAGGCGACGATTTCCGCCCCCTCGCCCTGCAGCCGCGCCGCGAGGGCGAGGCTCGCGGCGTCGCGCATGTCGTCGGTGTCCGGCTTGAACGCCAACCCCAGCAGGGCCACCCGCCGTCCGGCCAGGGAATCGAGATGCTTCTTCAGCTTCTGCACGACCCGCCGCTTCTGCAACTCGTTCACGTCGATCACCGCGCTCAGCAACTGGAAGTGGTAGCCGCTGTTGCCCGCCAACTTCTTCAGCGCAATCGTGTCCTTCCCAAAGCAACTGCCACCCCAACCAATCCCGGCCTTGAGGAACTTGGGGCCGATCCGCTCGTCCAAACCCATGCCCGCCGCGACCTGGCCGACGTCGGCGCCGACCTCCTCGCAGACGTTGGCGATCTCGTTGATGAACGAGATCTTGGTCGCCAAGAAGGCGTTGGAGGCGAGCTTGATCATCTCGGCGCTGGCGACGTCGGTGCGCAGGATCTCGCCGCCGAGCGGCTCGTAGAGCGCCGCCACCGCGGCCGCCGACTCCTCGTCGCCGGCGTCGGCGCCGATCACCACCCGGTCGGGGTTCATGAAGTCCTTGACCGCGGTCCCCTCCTTGAGGAACTCGGGGCAGGAGACGTAGCGGAAGCCCTTGCCCTGCTCGACGAAGGTGCGCTTGATCGTCTCGCCGGTGCCGACCGGCACGGTCGACTTCATCACCAGCGCATGGCGGTCCGACGCGGGCATCGCGTCGACGACGGCGTTGACCGCCGAGAGGTCCGCGTCGCCCGAGTAGGTGGGCGGCGTGCCGACCGCCACGAACAGCAGCCGCGCGTGCTCGAGCGCGTCGGCGAGGTCGGTGGAGAAGTGCATCCGGTCGCGATGGCGGGCGACCAGCTCCTCCAGCCCCGGCTCCCAGATCGGGATCCGGCCCTGCTTGAGGCCGTCGATCTTGGCCTCGTCGATGTCGATGCAGTAGACCTCGTTGCCCAGCTCGGCGAACCCCGCAGCGGTGACGAGGCCCACGTAGCCCGTCCCGATGACGCCGATCGGTTCTCTATTCGAACTCATAAGAAGGCGGTTCAGGTTACTG
>JBQCEW010000352.1:0-4215 GCA_051959815.1 Solirubrobacterales bacterium | reverse complement strand
ACCAGCGTCAGCGTCCCCGCACTCGGCGCACTTGCTGGGGTCCCAGATGGGCTGCCCTTGGCGGTGGGCGCCGCGCCCGGGGTGCCGGCCCCGCCGGTGGCCGTCGCCGCGGCGACGCCGCTCAGCGCCACAGCCATCACTGCCATGGCCAAGATCACTGCTATGCCCGTTTTGCCGGCCAGTCCCAACCGGACGAACCCAGTACCGCGCACCGCTAGCCCTCTCTTTCGTCTGCCTGCGGAGTTAGCTGTCGGGCTCGCGCTGAAAGAGTCGCGCTACGGACGGTTTTCGTCCGATTCGCCCCTGAGACCTGCAACGGTCTCCTCGGGTCCTCCGCTCCCGCACGGTGGCCCGCGCGGGATTCGGCTCTTGCTCGGGCGGCAATATACAGCGAGAGATGGCTATCATCCCCCGGCCGCGTGGGAAAGACCGCGCGGTTTTTGCGCGATGAAGACCTTTGTAGCCACGCCAGCCACCCGCCAGCGCGACTGGTACGTCGTCGACGCCGAGGGCAAGACCCTGGGCCGTCTTGCGACGCAGATTGCCGATGCACTGCGTGGCAAGCGGAAGCCGGAGTACACGCCGCACGTCGACACCGGCGACTTCATCGTCGTCGTCAACGCGGAGAAAATCCGCGTCACCGGCGACAAGCTGGCGCAGAAGACCTACTACCGCCACAGCGGCTACCCCGGCGGGATCAAGTCCCGGACGCTCGGCGAGATGCTCGAGCGCAAGCCCGAGGAAGTGATCCGCAAGGCTGTGAAGGGGATGCTGCCGCGCAACCGGATCGCCCGCCAGCAGCTGACCAAGCTGAAGGTGTACGCCGGGCCCGACCACCCGCATGCGGCGCAGCAGCCGAAACCGATGGAGATTGAGACTTGATGGACGACGAGCAGAAACAGGACGAGACGCCGGAGCAGGATGAAAGTCCGCAGGACGAGGGCAACGGGGCCGCGGGTCCTGTCGACGCAGGGGACCCACCTCCCCCTGCAACTGCGCAGGGGGAGGTCCCCCCTACGACGCCACCCGCGGCAGATGCGTCTGAGCAGGAGCCGTCCGAGGAGGGGGCAGATGAACAGCAGCCGTCCGAGGAGGTTGCTGAGGAGCCTGTGGCCGAGGAGGTGACCTCGCCTGAGCCTGATCAGGAGGTTGAGGAGCCCAAGGCTGAGGAGAAGAAGAAAGATGTGATTCCGGGGGCTGACCTGGAGCCGATCTTGGTCGAGCCGGAGCAGCCGGAGCTGAGCGCGGAGGAGCGCGCTCGCCTGGAAGCGGAGGAAGAAGAGAAAGCGCGGCGGGAAGCCGAACTTGCGGCTGATGAGGACGTCGACGCCGCGGCCGCCAGCCGGGCGCCGGCGAAAATGGACAAAGGCGCCCGCTTCCTCGCCACCGGCAAGCGCAAGAGCTCGATCGCCCGCGTCACCCTGGTTCCCGGCAACGGCAAGATCGAGATCAACAAGCGCAGCATCGAGGAGTTCTTCCCGCGGCCCCTGCACCAGACGATGGTCAAGCAGCCGCTCGCGGTCTCCGGCTACGAAGGCAACGTCGACGTCCGCGTCCGCGTCCACGGCGGCGGCATCAGCGGCCAGGCCGGGGCGATCCGCCACGGCGTCGCCCGCGCTCTGACCGAGATCGACTCGGAGCTCCGTCCCGACCTGAAGCGGCGCGGCTTCCTCACTCGCGACGCCCGGGTCAAGGAGCGGCGCAAGGCCGGTCTGAAGAAGGCGCGCAAGCGGCCGCAGTTCAGCAAGCGCTGAGTTGGGCGGGGTGAAGACCGCGCGCAAGCTCTTCGGAACCGATGGGGTCCGAGGAGAGGCTGGCACCTTCCTCACCGCCGAGCTGGCCACCTCGCTCGGCCGCGCCACCACGGCAACGCTCGAGGCCGAGCGTCCGCAGGTCCTGATCGTCCGCGATACCCGCGAGTCCGGGCCGATGCTGGAGTCGGCGCTGGCGGCCGGAATCGCCGCAGCGGGGGGCGACGCGCAGCTCGCCGGCGTCCTGCCGACGCCAGCCGCCGCGATCCTCGTCAAGCGCCTCGGCATCGATCTCGCCGCCGTCGTCTCCGCCTCCCACAACCCCTTCGGCGACAACGGGATCAAGTTCTTCAGCGCCCGCGGCACCAAGCTCCCCGACGAGGTCGAGGCGCAGATCGAGGCCGCGATGGACGCGGGGGCGCCGCCGGCCGAGCGGCCGGGTCACGTGCGCGAGCTGAATGGCGGCCTCGACGACTACCTGCGCGAGCTGGAGTCCGCCTTTCCACTCGACCTCAAGGGCCGGCGCGTCGTCCTCGACTGCGCTAACGGCGCCACCTACCGCGCCGCGCCGGCGATCTTCGAGCGCCTCGGCGCCGAGGTGGAGACGATCGGCGCCGAGCCCGACGGCCGCAACATCAACGCCGGCTGCGGTTCCACCCACATCGAGTCCCTGGCCGGGAAAGTCGCCGCGTCTGAGGCGGAGATCGGCTTCGCCTTCGACGGCGACGGCGACCGCGTGCTCGCGGTCGACGGCTCCGGCCGCGTCCACGACGGCGACGAGCTGATCGCGCTGGCGGCGCGGGGGATGAAGGCGCGCGGCGAGCTTCGCGGCGGGGTCGTAGTCACCGTGATGAGCAACTACGGCTTCCACCAGGCGATGGCCGAGGCGGGGATCGAGGTCGCCGTCACCCAGGTCGGCGACCGCTATGTGATCGACGAGATGCTGCGGCGCGACTGGAAGCTCGGCGGCGAGCAGTCGGGCCACATCATCGCCAGCGAGTTCGTCTCCACCGGCGACGGCATCGCCGCGGCGCTGACGACGATGCGCGAGCTCGGCGGGAGCCCGCTGGAGCAGGCGGTGCCGATGCAAAAGCTGCCGCAGATCCTCGTCAACGTCGAGGTCGCCGATCGCGAGGCGGTCAACGACGCGACCGTCGTCTGGCAGGAGGTTGAGCGCGAGAATGAGGCCCTGGAGGGCCGCGGCCGCGTCCTCCTGCGCCCCTCCGGCACCGAGCCGCTGGTGCGGGTGATGGTCGAGGCGCCGAGCGACGAAGAGGCGGATGCCGTCTGTCAGCGCCTCGTCGCCGTGGTGCGGAACGAGCTCACCTAGCTACTCTTTCTCGCCTTCGTGTGCGGCATCGTTGGATACGTGGGCGCCAGGCCCTGCGAGGAGCTGCTGCTCTCGGGCCTGGAAAAGCTCGAATACCGGGGCTATGACTCGGCCGGTCTCTCCGTGCTTGCGGACGGGCAGGTGGAGAGCGTCCATGCCGTCGGCAACCTCGCCAACCTCCGAGCCGCGGTTGACGCGCGGGCCGAAAACGGCGCCGGGCCGCTGCCGCCAGCCGAGACCGGCATCGCCCATACTCGCTGGGCGACCCACGGACGCGTCACCGAGGAGAACGCCCACCCCCACGACGACAGCTCCGGCCGCGTCCACATCGTCCTCAACGGGATCGTCGAGAACCACACCGAGCTGCGGCGGCGCCTGCAGGAGGCGGGGGAGACCTTCACCTCCGAGACCGATGCCGAGGTCGTCGCCCACCTGATAGCCAGTCATTACGAGGGCGACCTTGCCGCCGCGGTGCGGGCGGCGTATGCCGAGCTGCGCGGCCACTACGCCTTCGTCGCCATGCACGCCGACGAGCCGCAGCGCCTGGTCGGGGCTCGCAAGGAGTGCCCGCTGGTCGCCGGCGTCGGTGAGGGGGAGACCTTCCTCGCCTCGGCGATCCCCGCCTTCCTCGCCGACACCCGCACCGCGATGCCGATCGAAAACGGCGAGATCGTCGAAGTCGAAGCCGGGACGGTGCGGGTCACCGACGCCGAGGGCAACCCCGTCGAGCGCGGAACCGAAGAGATCACCTGGGACGCCGACGCCGCCGAGAAGGGCGGCTACGAGACCTTCATGCTGAAGGAGATCCACGAACAGGCCGACGCCGTCGCCGAGACGATCACCGACCGGCTGCCGGGGACCGACGGGGTCGACCTCTCCGACGTCGACCTCGACGACGACTTCCTCCGCAACGTCAACCGGATCGTGATCGTCGCCTGCGGGACCAGCTACCACGCCGGCCTGGTCGGCCGCTACGCGATCGAGGAGTGGGCGCGGGTGCCGGTGGAAATGGACATCGCCTCCGAGTACCGCTACCGCAACCCGGTGGTCGGGCCGGACGATCTCGTCGTCGGCATGACCCAGTCCGGCGAGACGGCCGACACGCTCGCCGCGATGCGCCTCGCCCGCGAGGCC
>JBQCEW010000351.1:0-6526 GCA_051959815.1 Solirubrobacterales bacterium | reverse complement strand
CGCCGAAGGAGTAGAAGGCCATGGGCACTGGGATGGGGACGTTGACGCCGATCATGCCCACTTGGACCTCGCGCTGGAAGCGGCGGGCCTCGTGGCCGGAGGCGGTGAAGATCGCGGCGCCGTTGGCGTAGGAGTTGCGGTTGATCAGCTCTATGGCTTCGTCGAGGTCGTTGGAGCGGACGACCGAAAGGACGGGGCCGAAGATCTCGTCGCGGTAGACGGACATCTCCGGCTGCACCTGGTCGATTACGGTCGGGCCGACCCAAAAGCCGCCGCCGTCCATCTCCAGCTCGCGCCCGTCGACGGTCACTCGGGCGCCCGCCTCGGCGCCTTGGCCGATGTAGTCGACGATGCGCTCGCGTGCCTGCGGCGTCACCACCGGCCCCATCTCCGAGGCGGGATCGAGGCCGGGGCCGACCTTGATCTCGCGCGCCCGCCGCGCCACCTCGTCGACCAGCTCGTCGCCGGCGCCCCCGACCGCAACCGCGACCGAGATCGCCATGCAGCGCTGGCCAGCGGAACCGAAGCCGGCCGCAGCGAGTTGGTCGGCGGCGTAGCCGAGGTTGGCGCCGGGCATCACCACGGCGTGGTTCTTCGCCCCGCCGAGCGCCTGCACGCGCTTGCGCTTCTCGCTCGCGCGCCGGTGCACGTAGGAGGCGATCGGGGTCGAGCCGACAAAGGAAACCGCCGCCACATCGGGGTGGTCGAGCAGCGCGTCGACCGCGACCTTGTCGCCGTGGACGACGTTGAAGACCCCGCTCGGCAGCCCCGCCTCCGCGTAGAGCTCGGCGACCAGGTTCGAAGCCGAGGGGTCGCGCTCGGAAGGCTTCAGCACGAACGCGTTGCCGCAGGCGATCGCGATCGGGTGCATCCACATCGGCACCATCGCCGGGAAGTTGAACGGGGTGATCCCGGCGCAGACTCCGAGCGGCTGGCGGAAGGAGTAGGCGTCGACGCCGGTCGAGACCTGGTCGGAGTACTCGCCCTTCAGTAACTGAGGGATGCCGCAGGCGAACTCGACCACCTCAAGTCCACGCAGGACCTCTCCCTTCGCGTCCTCCAGCACCTTGCCGTGCTCGGAGGAGACGACGCGCGCCAGCTCCTCGACGTTGCGGTTGAGCAGCTCGCGGAAGGCGAACATGACCTTCGCCCGACGGCTGAGAGAGGCCTGCGACCACTCCTCGAAGGCAGCGCGCGCGGCCACGACCGCGGCATCGACGTCGGCCGCCTCGGCCAGCACCACCTCGGCCTGCTGCTCTCCCCTCGCCGGGTCCCAGACCGGCCCGGTCCGGGTCGAGGAGCCGCTCGTCTCCTCCCCTCCGATCCGGTGCCGAACCACCCTCCCGAACTGCATCAAATTCTCCACCCAGCAGGTAGATAATTTGATGCAGTTCGCTTGGGAGGGATGGGGCTCACCGGGTCATTGTGGCGTGACCGGGGTCAGCGGCCCTTGGCCTCCGAGTACAGAGATGGCGTTGCGGGCTGCCAGCTCGGCCATCGCGGTACGGGTCTCGACCGTGGCCGAGCCGAGGTGCGGGCTCAGCACAACGTTCTCCAGCTCCAGCAGCCCCGGCTCGACCTGCGGCTCGTGCTCGTAGACGTCGAGCCCGGCGGCGGCGATCTGCCCCGTCGCCAGCGCCCCAGCCAGCGCCGGCTCGTCGACGACCGGCCCACGCGCGGCGTTGATCAGCACCGCGCTCGGCTTCATCGCCGCCAGCTCGGCTGGCCCGATCAAGTGATGCGTCTCCTGCGTCAGCGGGCAGTGGAGGCTGAGCACATCGGCCTCCGCAAGCAGCCGCTCGAGCGGCAGTCGCTGCGCCCCCAGCGCGGCGGCGACCTCCGCCGGCACCTCATGCCGCGAGTGGTAAGCGATCTCCATCCCGAAGGCGCGTGCCCGCTCCGCCACCCGCCGCCCGATCCCGCCAAGGCCGACGATCCCCAGCAGCTTGCCGCGCAGCGAGCTGCCGAGCATGAAGTGCATCCCCCACGTCCAGGGCCGGCCGGAGCGGACGAGCCGGTCCCCCTCGGCGACCCGCCGCGTCGCCGCCAGCATCAGCGCCATCGTCAGGTCGGCGGTGGCGTCGTCGAGCACCCCCGGCGTATTCGTCACCACCACCCCTCGCCGCGCCGCCGCGGCGACATCGACGTTGTCGTGCCCCACCGCCACGTTCGCCACGCAGCGCAACTGCGGTCCCGCCGCCTCCAGCAGCTCCTCGTCGACGCGGTCGTGCAGCAGGGTGAGGATCGCGTCGGTGCCGGCAACCAGCTCCAGCAGCTCCCCCCGCGGCAGCGCCTCGTCGCGCTCGCCGATCCGCACCTCGCCGGCTTCAAGCAATGCCTGCAGGGCCGTTGCCGGGATCCGGTTCGTCACCGCAAAGAGGGGGTCGGCGGGGGCCATCTTCTGCCGACGCTATCGCGGCCGCTGCTCGTCAACAGGTCTTCCAGAGCAGGCCCAGGCAATAAAAAACTCCCGAGGCGTTTATTTAGGGAATCGCCTCGGGAGTCGGGAATGATTCGATGTTCCTTTTTGCCACCTGTGACCACCCGTTTCAAGGTGCCCAGGGGTGACGACCTGTTTCGCGTGACAGAGGTCACTCGTTTCAGTTTTCCGGCTTCAGGACCAGCACACAGAGATCGTCGCGGATCGGCCGATCGGCCCAGGCAAGGATCGCCCGTTCCACCTCGACCACGATCACCCTCGCCGCCAGCCCCGAGAGCGGCGACAACATCCCGCGCAGCCCTTCCAGGCCGAGCATCTGCCGGCCGCGGCGGACGTCGGTCGCGCCGTCGGTGTAGACGACCAGGCCCTCGCTGCCCTCGAGCGAGCTCTCGCGGTTCTCCAGCTCCAAACCCTTCTCGGCGCCGAGGAGAAAGGTCGACCCTTCCACCGGCAGCTCCGCCAGGCCGGGCAGCAGCAAGGCCGGCGGATGTCCCGCCCGCGCCCACGAGACGGTCTTCTCCCCCGGTCGCAGGCGCACGCAAAACGCACTGACCAGCTCGTGCCCCGGTCGCTCCGCAAGCGCGGTGTTGGCGAGGGTCAGCAGCTCTGCCGGATCGCTGGTGTTGGCGGCGAAGGCGGCGCAGCGGGCGCGGATGAACGTCGCCAGCCGGGCGGCGGCGGGACCATGCCCGACCACATCGCCGACGATCGCGATCGCCGACCCGTCCGGGCCGTTGGTCAGCAGGTAGAAGTCCCCCGAGACCCCGAGTTCTGAGGGAACGAAGGCCGCCGCCGCGTCGAGCTCGGCGATGTCGGGAAGGTCGGCGGGCGCCAGGGCGGCGCGGATCGCCTCCAGTTCCTCGGCGGAGTGCTCGAGCGCCCGCATCCGTTCCCGCATCCAGGCGACGACGGCCGCGACCGCGAGGAGGAAGACCCCGCGGAGGACGAGCGCCAGGGCGAATTCGGAGACCGGGTGGATGGCGGCGCCGACGACGTAGAGGCCCACGCAGATCAGGGCGAGGAGCAGGCCCACCCGCGGGCCGAACCACCAGGCGGCCAGCCCGACCGGGATGCAGAAGAAGAAGGCGATGCCCGAGTTCGGGCTCGCCGCCACCACCCAGATGGCGAAGACGGCGAGAACGGCGGCGGCGGCACAGGCGATGCGGGCGGTTCGCGAAAGTCCCCGGGGCAACTTGCGCTGACCATACAGCAGCCCCGCCCGATTACGGGCGGGGCCTCAATAGGGGGATCAGATGTGGGCGATCGCCCCCCAGAAAGCGATCGAGAGTCGCGGGGCTAGAGCGCTAGTACCACCTGCCGCGCGCGAAGCCGCCGAAGGCGATCAGCCCGATCAGAGCGATGATCAACCCGACCCAGAAGCTCCAGACGATCATCAGCACAATTCCGACGATCACGAGGATGCCCCCCAGCGAAATGCCCCCAGCACCGGCTCCTCTATCTGCCCTGGTGTCCATCTTCTCCTCCGTTCGGTGGTTTCTATTGGACGACTGGCTCAGTCCAATACCTACCCCTGAGCGGCGCTTTCTACTCCGGCTCGGGTGCTTCCTCGCCCGGCCAGCTGCCGGTGAGCTTGGCGAACGAGGTGCGGCTGCCATGGTCGACGAGACCTTTGACGAGGCGGAAGATCGCCCCCTCCACCACCAGCGCCGTGATCAGTTTCGGCCAGGAGAATTCGCGGTGCTCGGGCTTCGGTGGCTCCTCGTCGTCGACCAGCCCCCACACCTGTTCGAAAATCTTCTTGCCCACCATTCCGGCGACGAGGCCGAGAACGATGCTGATCGGGGCGAAGATGAGCTTCACGGGCGCTCCTTCCTCCTTAGGTGGTCTTCTGATCCTTCGGCTCGTTGCGCGGTTCGAGCTGGATCTCCTTCTCGGCCCGCGGGTGGCCTTCGTCGATCTCGGCGCTGCGCTCGCGCTCGGCGTTCATCTGGTGGCCGAAGAGGATCGCCAGGTTGGTGATCCAGAACCACAGCAGCAGCACGACGAGGCCGGCGAGGGTGCCGTAGGTCTTGTCGTAGGAGCTGAAGTTGGCGACGTAGAGAGCGAACAGGGCGGAGACGATCGCCCAGACGACGATCGCGACGATCGCGCCCGGGGTGACCCACCTGAACCCGCGCAGCTTCACGTTCGGGGTCGCGTAGTAGAGGACGTCGACCATGAGGATGAAGATCGCCGCCATCACCGGCCACTTGGCGACGTTCCAGACGTCGACCGCGGTGCTGCTGAGACCGATCGGGTTGGCGATCGCCGCCACGACCGGACCGGTGAGGACGAGGCCGACGGCGAGCAGCGCCATCATGATGATCATCGCCAGGGTGACCGCGATCTGCAGCGGCCGCAGCTTCCAGAAGGGGCGCCCCTCTGGGGTCTCGTAGATGATGTTGGAGGCGCGGGTGAAGGCGCCGACGTAGCCCGAGGCCGACCAGAGCGCGGCCAGGAGGCCGAAGACGAAGGCGAAGCCGGCGGCGGTCTGGTTTTCGACGATCGATTTGATCGGGCCTTCGAAGGTTTCCGCCCCCGATTCGGGACCGATTTCGGCGATGATTTCGGTCAGCTTGGCGGTCGTGGTTTTGGGATCGCCGAAGATCCCGATCAGCGAGACCATCGCGATCAGCGCCGGGAACAGGGAGAGCAGCCCGTAGTAGGTGAGCGCCGCCGCCCAGTCGCTGAGGTTGTCCTCCTGGAACTCGGTCAGCGTCCGCTTCAGCGTCGGCCAGAGGCCGGTCTTCGGCGCCTCGCCCTCGGGACGGTAGTCGCGGCGGACCGCGGTGCTCTCCATAGGCCCTACCTGCCCGTTCCCGCCACCCCCTAATCGCCATCGTTTCCACCCTTTGCCTCGCTATAGGGCGGAAAAGGGTGGAAACGACGTTCAGATGTCCGGTAGTTGCTGCACTTCTGAGAGGAGCGGGGCGAAGAGGTCGCCTTTGGCCGCGACGCGGTCGAGCACGGCGGTGTGGTCGAAGGCCAGCGCCTCCGCGTCGTCGGCCTCCAGCGCCCTCTCCACCTCGTCCCACTCCAGCGGCGTCGAGACCGTCGGCCGCTTTTTCGCCCGCAGCGAGTAGACGCAGACGGTCGTCTTATGCCGATCGTTCTGGCTCCAGTCGATCAGCACCTTGCCGGGTCGCTTTGCCTTGGACATCTGCGAGACGACGCGGTCGGGGAATTTCCGCTCCAGCGTCTCCGCCACCGCTTTGGCGAAGGGCTTGGTGTCGTCGTAGGTGACCTCGCTGTTGAGCGGGACGTAGAAGTGGATGCCCTTCGAGCCGGAGGTCTTCGGGTAGCAGTTCAGCCCGAGCTGCTCGAAAAGGCCGCGCAGCCAGATCGCGACCTGGGCACAATCGATGATGTCCGCGGGCGCGCCGGGGTCGAGGTCGAAGACCATCGCCGTCGGGCGCTCCATGTCCGCGCATCTGGAGAGCGAGATGTGGAGCTCGATGTTGGCGAGGTTCGCCGCCCAGACCAGCGTCGGCAGGTCTTCGACGACGCAGTAGTCGATCTCCCCCTTGTGGCGGTCGCTGTACATGCTCGCCGTGGCGACCCAGTCGGGGCGGTGGCCGGGGCAGCGCTTCTCGTAGAAGTGCTTGCCCTCGACCCCTTCGGGATAGCGCTTCAGCGTCAGCGGCCGACCCTGCAGGTGCGGCAGCAGCACCTCGCCGATCCGCGCGTACCAATCGATCAGCTCGCCCTTGGTGAAGCCGGCCTGCGGGTAGAGCACCTTGCCGAAGTTGGAGAGTTCGAGCTCGCGGCCTTCGACCGTGACCGCGGCTTTGTTGCGCGGGCGCTTGACGGCGCGGGCGGTCAGCGAGGGGCTGTCCGGGTCGGTCGCCCGCTCCAGCTCGACCTCGCTCGCCGGCTTGTCCTCGCGCAGGCCCTTGTAGGAGGGGTGGCGCAGCGTGCCGGCCTGCGTCCACTCACCGTAGTCGACGCTGCACACCAGCTCGGGCTCGACGAAGCGCGACTCCTTGGGGGGCTGGCGGCCCTCGAAGGGGCTCGTGTCGCGCGCGAGCGGCTTCAGGAGGTCGCCGAGGCGCTTGAGCTCGGCCTCGGTGAAGCCGCTGCCGACAC
>JBQCEW010000350.1:0-2731 GCA_051959815.1 Solirubrobacterales bacterium | reverse complement strand
GATGGATGCGATTGCCACCGAGTGGCCCGAGTGACGCGCGGCGATATCTACCGCGTGCGGCTCCCTTCGCGTGGCGGCCATGAGCAGCGCGGGTCTCGATATGCCGTGCTCGTCCAAGCAGATGAGCTTCTTGGGCTTTCGACCGTGCTCGTTGCGCCAACCTCCCGAAGCGTGCGGGCGGCAAGCTTCCGACCCGAGGTTGACATCGCCGGGCAACGAACGCGGGTGATGGTGGAGCAACTGCGCGCGCTGGACGTGCGTCGACTGGATGACTTCGAGGGACGTCTGAGCGCGAGCGAGATGCGAGAGGTGGACGAGGCGCTGTCGCTGGTTCTCTCCCTGCGCTGACCGCTCAGCGGCGACTTGCAAAGAAGCTTCGCAGCAGGTCCGCGCACTCGGTCTCGCGAACGCCGGCGATGACCTGCGGACGGTGGTTCAGAGCCGGCTCGGCGAGGATGTCGAGGACGCTGCCGGCGGCGCCGGCCTTCGGGTCGAGTGCACCGAAGACGACGAGGGGGATGCGGGCGAGGATGATCGCGCCGGCGCACATCGCGCAGGGCTCGAGCGTCACGTAGAGCGTCGTCCCGGGCAGGCGCCAGCCGCCTAAGGCCTCGGCGGCTGCCTGGATAGCCAGTATCTCCGCGTGGGCCGTGGGGTCGCGCCGCAGCTCGCGCTCGTTGCCCGCCCGCGCCAGCAGCTCCCCGTCGCGGAAGATCGCGGCACCGATCGGGACGTCGCCGTGCACCTCCGCCTTGCGCGCCTCGGCGATCGCCACGTCCATCCCCGCTTCGTGAGCGGCGCCTTCGGCCTCGGAAAAGATGCCGGTCTCCACGATCAGGGAGTATGTCCGCCGACAACTTCCGCGGCGGCGCGGTGTTCTCGAAAGAGCCTGGCCGGGCGCGGGGGTTCCGGGGGCGAAGAGAAAGAGATGAGACGACTTCTGCGAGCCCTCCTGCCCCTGGCGGCATTGCCGGTTCTTGTCCTGCCGGCGCCGGCCGGCGCTACGCAGATGGCGCTGGCCCCAGCACATGGCTTCGCGCCGCGCCAGTTGCTGGTCAAGCTCGAAGGGCAGAAGAGGGGTCGTGCCCTCTCGCTGCCGCGAGGCGAGGGCGTGCGGCGTGCCGTGGTGGCGCTGCGCCGGAATCCGCGCGTCGTCTACGCCGAGCCCAACTTCGTCGCCACCGCTTCGGCAGCTTCGGGGCTGCCTTTCGACCCCGACGACTCCGGCACGATCGAAGGCCCTCCCAACCCCGCCGAAGCTGGCAAATGGGCGTACAAGCAGTGGAACTTCCTCTCCCCTGAAGGTCCCGAAACCTCCCAGCTCCCCACCTCGCCCGGGGGCATCGACGCCCCCGCGGCCTGGCGCAACCTGATCGAAGCAGGGCGGCCCGGCGGCGCCGGGATCGTCGTCGCCGTGCTCGACACCGGCATTGCCTACCGCTCCTTCGGCACCAGGTTCCGCCGCAGTCCCGACTTCGGCCCGAAGCAGTTCGTCCCCGGCTACGACTTCGTCGGGCACGATCGCCTGCCACTCGACGAAAACGGCCACGGCACCCACGTCGCCGGCACGATCGCCGAGCGGACCGACAACGGCTTCGGCCTCACCGGGCTGGCCTACCGGGCGAAGCTGATGCCGGTGCGGGTGCTGGACCGCGAAGGCCGCGGCAGCGCGGCGACGATCGCCAAGGGCATCCGCTTCGCCGTTGCCCACGGGGCGAAAGTGATCAACATGAGCTTCAACTTCGCCTGCCACAAGCGGGTGCCGATGGTCAACGAAGCGCTGCGCGAAGCCTACGAAGCGGGCGTGGTGGCGGTGGCCTCGGCCGGCAACCTCGGCTCCGAGGGCTGCGTCTCGGCGCCAGCGACGGGGCCGCGGGTAATTGGGGTCGGTGGTACCACCGAGGGCGGCTGCCTCGGCGCCTACTCGCTCGCCGGCGGCTCGATCGATCTCGTCGCCCCCGGCGGGGGCATCCCGAGAAGCGGCTGCCCCTCGGTGCTGGCGCGGCCGATCTACCAGGTGACCCTGCGCCCTGGCAGCAGCGGCGAGTTCAGGGAATTCGCCATCCCCCCGACCTACGTCGGCACCTCGATGGCCGCCGCCCACGTCTCCGGTGCCGCCGCCCTCGTCCTCGCCAGCAAGGCGATCAATCCCAGGCTTACGCCGCGCAGCCGCGTCGACGTCGTCACCAGGCGCCTGCGCAACACCGCCCGCGACCTCGGTCTGCCCGCGACGCAACAGGGCGCCGGCCTGATCGACGTCGGCAAAGCAACCGAACCCCACAACACCCCCTGACGGCGGCTGGCCAAGCAGTTCAAGGACGCAGGGAGCGCCGTGTGCTCTGCACACAAGCGACCGAGGACGCCAAAATGCGGCGGCCAGACGCCGTCAGGTGGTGCGGATGATCAGGACGCTGCAGGGAGCGTGGTGGGAGACGTTGTTCGGCACGCTGCCGAGCAGGTAACGGCGGGCGCCGGTCATTCCCTTGTTGCCGACCACGATCAGGTCGGCCTTGGTCTCTTCGGCGACGTTGAGGATCGCGTCGGCGGGATCGGCCTCGACCGGATGGGTCTGGACCTCGATCCCGGCCTGCTTCGCCTCCGCCGCCGCGGCGTCGAGCACGAGGTTGACGTCCTCGCGCGGCCCGATCTCGTACTGGACGTCGGCGGGGGCGTCCTGCTGCTCCCCTTTCACGCGACGGCCGGAGATCGGCTGATAGGCGCTGACGATGCT
>JBQCEW010000349.1:0-6355 GCA_051959815.1 Solirubrobacterales bacterium | reverse complement strand
AGCGACATCGACGCCCTCTTCCTCTCCAACCGCGGCGCCAACGGCATCGACGGCCTCGTCTCCTCCGGCATCGGCGCCGCCCGCGCCAGCGGCCGCCCGACCACGATCGTCGTCGGCGACCTCGGCCTCCTCCACGACCTCGGCAGCCTCGCCGCCCTCCGCGAGGTCTCCACCCCCGTCCGCATCGTCGTCATCGACAACGCCGGCGGCGGCATCTTCCACTTTCTCCCCCAAGAGACGGTGCTGCAGGAGGACGAATTCGAGGCCCTCCTCGGCACCCCCCGCGGCGTCGCCGCCGCCAAGGCCGCCGCACTCTTTGACATTTCTCATCGTCGCCTGGAGTCCCTCGACGAACTGCCGAACGCCCTAGCGGCGGGAACCGGCCTGATCGAGATCAAGACCGACCGCAGGGCCAACGTCGAAGCGCACCGCGCCCTCACCGCACGAGTGCACGAAGCACTGCCGTGTTAACAGGAGATCGGGCCAGCCTCGCGGCCCGGACCCGGCTGCCAAGTGGCGCCAAGCAAAGTCACCTTCGGAATGCTGAGCACATGCGTCCTGCACGTCCCGTCGGCGTTGATCTCCATGATCGCATTGCCGCCGTTGAACAACTGCAGTGCACGCTGGTCGAACTGGTTGTAGGCAATGCGGGCCCCCGATGGGTCCCAGCTCGGCAACAACTCAAGCGTGCGGGTATCGGTGAGTTTGGTCAACCCTGAACCGTCCGCGTTGGCGACAGCGAGATCGGTACTGGGAACCGTGACGTGGACATGCCTCCATTCATACGTCTTGGACTTGCCCATGGTGATCAACGCCAGCCGCGTGCCATCTGGCGAGTAAACCGGCTCGGTGGCATTCGTAGCGAGAAGCACCGTGCCGCCGCTGCTCAGGCTCAGTGCAACCGCGGATCGGCGTCTTCTTTTTTCGCCTTCTTCCTTTGAGATCGCCAGGGTTGAAGCATCGGGTGAAAACGAGGAAGGAGTCTCGTTGAGGTGGTTGCGCCAGGGGGTTAATTGCTGCGGTTTTCCTCCGGCGAGGTTGACCAGCCAAACCGACGTGCCAAAGAACCGCCTTTCCGTGCCGGGCCCGTCAGCGCTCTTTCGGATTTCCCAACGTTCGCGTGCGAAGGCAAGCAATTGCCCGTCAGGCGAAAGAACCGGATAAGTCGCGTTCCTCGTCCCCGGGATCCTCACGAGTTCGCCTCCATCCGCCGTGGCGGTGTAGATGTCGGTCCCATCCTCCCGATCGGCGACGAAGGCAACGTGGCTTCCGTCCCCCGACCAGCTAGGAATGCCCAAAGGGTCAAGGGATAGCGGTGCGTTCTTCCCGCCGCCGACGATCAACCGCTGATCGCCACCAGCCGGATCTGAGCTGACCAGCGCCAGTTTCTCCCGCCCGCCGACCAAAAACGTCAACCGCGGACCGGCAGGAACTTCCGCCGCAGCACTACCGACAACCAGCGCGAACAGCGCGCATGCGGCGAGCACCACCCCTGCCAGGCGACGGATCACGCGGAGAATTCTGCACTACTCGGCGAGGAGTGGCAGCAAGGCTTGGAGCTTGACCTCGGTCTCGGCTAGCTCGGCGGCGGGATCGGAGCCGGCGACTACGCCGACGCCGGCGAAGAGGTGGGCCTCGCGGTTGCGGAGGAGGGCGCTGCGGAGGGCGACGCAGAATTCGCCGTCCTCGGTGGCGTCCATCCAGCCGACGGGGGCGGCGTACCAGCCGCGGTCCATGCCCTCGAGGTCGGCGATCGCGGATGCGGCGGCGGGCCAGGGCTCGCCGCCGACGGCGGGGGTCGGGTGCAGGAGGCCGGCCATCTCGATCGCCGAGTGCGATTCGGCGAGCTGGGCGATCACCGGCGTCGCCAGGTGCTGGATGTTCGCCACCTTGACGATCTCCGGCTCGGCCGCAGACTCGACCCAAACCGCGTGCGGGCGCAGGGCGCGGACGATCCGCTCGGTGACGATCCGCTGCTCGCGGCGGTTCTTGTCGCTGCGCAGCAGCTGCTCGCCGAGGTGGTCGTCGACGGCGGGATCGGAGCTGCGGCGGGTCGAGCCGGCGAGGGCAACGGTGGAAACGCCGGCGCCGGAGCGACGGACCAGCAGCTCGGGGCTGGCGCCGATGAAGGCGGCCTCGGGGGTGCCGCAGCAGAAGCAGAAGCAGGCGGGGAACTGCTCGCGCATCGCGCCGAAGACGGCGGCGGGGTCGTGGGCGGCGCCGGCGCTGACGATCACCTCGCGCGCCAACACGACCTTGCTGAACTCGCCCGCCTCGATCCGGGATGTGGCGCCCTCGACCGCGGCTTCGAACTCCCGCGGCGGCCGGGCGCTGCGGATCTCGGCGTGCGTGGTCGGATGCGGGTCGAGCAGCGGCAGCGGCGCGTCGAGGCGCAGGCCGGCAACACGAGCGGCAAGCTCCTCGCCGAGCCGCTCCACCCCCTCCCCCGGTCGCACCACGGCGTTGACGGTGAGGAAGGCACGGTCGCCGCGGCGGCAGATCGAGATCTGCGGCAGGACCAGAGAGGCCGGCGCCAGCGAGGACCAGGTCGAGGTGGAGCCACCGTCGGGGTCGAAGGCGAAACCGCCGAGCCAGACCGGGCCCGCTCCCGCCGGCAGCCCCTGAGGCTCATCCAACACCGGGTGGTCGCCGAGGCGGAGGCACTCGTTCGCCACCTCCGCGAAGCGTCGCGGGCCGCGGGAGGAGGCCTCGCGGGCCACCCCCAGCCCCGCGAGCGCGAACTCGCGGTCGGGCTGCTCCCAGCAGAACCAGCGCTCGCTGGCCAGACGCGAAGCAAAGACGGTCGCGCAGGGATCGGCGACCTCCACCTCCCTGGTGACGCTTACGAGGGTGCGTCGTCCCCGTTCAGCGCCTTTCGCGAGCGCGCCAAGAAGGTCACTAGTCGTGACCACGACCTATCGCGATCTCTCCCGTGCGGACCATTTCCACGAGCCCGTGCGGGCGGACCATCCGCTCGAAGGCCTCGATCTTGTCGGCGGAGCCGGTCACCTCGATCGTCATCGTCCGCCGCGCGACGTCGACGATTTTGGCCCGGAAGATCTCGGCGAACTGGATGATCTCGGCCCGGTTCTCGACCGCCGAGGAGACCTTGAACAGCGCCATCTCCCGCGCCACCGTGTCCTCCGGCTCCATGTCACGGATTTTCAGCACGTTGACGAGCTTGTGGAGCTGCTTGGTCACCTGGTCGATCGGGTGGACCGCGCCGTCGAGCGTCAGGGTGATCCGCGAGACGCTGGGGTCGTCGGTCGGCCCCACCGCGAGCGTGTCGATGTTGAAGCCGCGACGCGAGAAGAGGCCGGCGACGCGCGCCAGCACGCCCGGCTTGTTCTCGACCAGGATCGAGAGGATGTGCTTGCGGCCACTGAGCTGCCCGGGGACGTGCAGGTCCTCCAATTTGACCGGCTGAGAGGTCCCTGCCTCCATCTACCTCACCGCCCCTCGGGGCGCCTCAACCATGTCCCTAGCGGCATTACCCGGTGGGATCATCGGGTAACAGTTCTCTTCCTGGGCGACGCGGACGTCGAGCAGGACCGGCCCGTCGTGCTCCAGCGCCGCGACCATCTGCTCCTCGAGGTCGGCCGAGTTGTCGCAGCGCATGCCTTTCGCGCCGAAGGCCTCGGCCAGCTTCACCCAGTCGGGGCTGGCGCCCATCTCGACCGAGCTGTAGCGGCGGTCCCAGAACAGCTCCTGCCACTGGCGGACCATGCCCATGTAGCCGTTGTTCATCAGGAAGACCTTGACCGGGATGTTCTCGGTGACGCAGGTGGCGAGCTCCTGAACGTTCATGATCAGGCTGCCGTCGCCGGCGATGCAGACGACCTGCTCGTCCGGGCAGGCGACTTTGGCGCCGACCGCGCTCGGCAGGCCGAAGCCCATCGTCCCGAGGCCGCCGGAGTTGATCCAGCGGCGCGGCTTGTCGAAGCCGTAGTACTGCGCCGTCCACATCTGGTGCTGGCCGACGTCGGAGGTGATGATCGCGTCGCCCTGGGTGGCGCGGTGCATCGCCTCGATCATGAACTGCGGCTTGATCTCGCCGTCCTTGCCGGGCTCGTAGTAGAGCGGGTGCGCCCCCTGCCAGCCGCGGAGCGTGTTCCACCACTCGTCGAGGCGGGAAGAATCGGTCTGCAGCGCCCGGTACTCGCGGGTCAGTTTCGGCAGCACCTTCTTCACATCGCCGACGATCGGGATGTGGGCGCCGACGTTCTTCGAGATCTCGGCCGGGTCGATGTCGACGTGGATGACCTTGGCGTTCGGCGCGAACTCGCTGAGCTTGCCGGTGATGCGGTCGTCGAAGCGGGCGCCGATGGCGACGATCAGGTCGGCTTTGTCCATCGCGTGGTTCGCGGTCCAGGTGCCGTGCATACCGAGCATGCCGAGGAAGCGGTCGCTTGAGGCCGGGAACGCACCAAGCCCCATCAGGGTCGAGGTGACCGGGAAGCGGTCGGAGTCGGCCAGCTCGCGCAGCTCCTCAGAGGCATTGCCGTTGATCACGCCGCCGCCGGTGTAGAAGATCGGCCGCCGCGCGCTCGCCAGCGCTTTCGCGGCGATACGGATCTGCTTGATGTTGCCCTCGGTCGAGGGTTTGTAACCCGGCAGCTCGACCGGCTCGGTGCGCGGCTCGTAGTCGATGTCAGCGCGCGAGAGGTCCTGCGGGATGTCGAGCAGGACCGGCCCCGGCCGCCCGGTCGAGGCGACGTGAAAGGCCTGGTGGACGTACTCGGGAATCTGCCGCGGGTCGGTGACCGCGAAGGAGTGCTTCACGAACGGCAGGGTGGCGCCGAGGATGTCCGCCTCCTGGAATCCGTCGGTGCCGATCAGCTCGGTGCGGACCTGGCCGGTGATGAAGACGGTCGGAGTCGAGTCCATCATCGCGTCGGCGATCGCGGTGACGAGGTTGGTGGCGCCGGGACCGGAGGTGGCGAAGGCGACACCGACGCGGCCCGAGGCTTTGGCGTACCCCTCGGCGGCGTGGCCGCCGCCCTGCTCGTGGCGCACCTGGACGTGGCGGAAGTCGGCGTCGACGAGGGCGTCGTAGGTCGGCAGGTTGGCCCCGCCGGGGATCCCGAAGACGTCCTTGACGCCCTCGGCCTTGAGGCTTTCCATCAACGTGTCGGCGGCGCGCATAGGAACTGGCGATGGTACCAGCGGTGGTGTTTCTGCCCCGCGCCTGCCCTACGCCTGGGCAGCGGCTGACTTCGCCGGGTTCCAGCGGGTGCGCGGGTCGATCGCGCTGTCGATGACGCGGCCTTTGTGGCGCTCGATCGCGTGGATGATCGACTCCACCAGCTCCTCGCCCAGCAGCGTCGGCTGTAAGCCGAGATCGAGCAGCTTGGTGTGGATCGCGTTGTAGTAGTGCTCTTCCTTCTCGACCCGCGGGTTGTCGTAGTGCTGGATCTCGACGCCGTAGCCAAGGTGCTCGCCGGCTTCTTTGACCAGCTCGGCCAGCTCCAGCACTGAAAATTGCTCGGTGAACTGGTTGAAGACGCGGAACTCGCCGCGCTCGGCCGGGTTCAGGGCCGCCAGTTCGACGCAGGCGAGGGTGTCGCGGATGTTGAGGAAGCCGCGGGTCTGGTGGCCGGCGCCGTACACGGTCAGGGGATGGCCGATCACCGCCTGCACGCAGAAGCGGTTGAGGACAGTGCCGAACAGCTCGTCGTAATCGAAGCGGGTAACGAGGCGCTCGTCGCGGGCCGTCTCCTCGGTCTCGACGCCGTAGACGACGCCCTGGTTGAGGTCGGTCGCGCGCAGGCCCCAGGTGCGGCAGGCGAAGTGGATGTTGGTCGAGTCGTGGACCTTGGAGCAGTGGTAGAGCGAGCCCGGCAGCTTCGGGTAGGGCAGCGTGTCCTTGCGGCCCTTGTGCTCGATCTCGATGTAGCCCTCCTCGATGTCGATCTCGGGCTGGCCGTACTCGCCCATCGTCCCGAGCTTGACCAGGTGCGCGTCGGGAACGTGGTCGCGCATCGCGAAGAGCAGGTTGAGGTTGCCGATCACGTTCGCGTGCTGGGTTTCGACCGCACGCTCGCGCGAGAGCATCGAGAACGGCGCCGAAGCCTGCTGGCCGTAGTGGACGATCGTCTCCGGCTTGGTCTCGGCGACGACCTCTTCGAGGAAGTCGCCGTCCTCGACGGCGCCGACGTAGCTGCGGATCTGCTCGCCGGAGATCTCGCGCCAGGAGGCGATGCGCTCGTCGAGGTCCCGGATCGGGGTCAGCGAGGCGGTGCCGTGTTCGGTGTGCCAGCGGCGCCGCGAGAAGTTGTCGACGACGGAGACTTCGTGGCCGCGGGCCGAGAAGCGGAGCGCAGTCGGCCAGCCGAGATAGCCGTCGCCCCCCAGG
>JBQCEW010000348.1:0-5152 GCA_051959815.1 Solirubrobacterales bacterium | reverse complement strand
GGGGTCCTCTCCGGACAAAGATTTGGGAGGGTCCGGCGAGGACCCCCCCGGCTCCCGTCCATCCGCCGAGTGCCCCGCGTGCTCGGTGGCGGGCAGCTCCCCTTCGCCTTCGCCGTTCGCAAGCTCGTTGAGCCTCTTCGCAAGACGCTCCGCAGCTCGGCGGTTGTTGACGAAGATCATCGTGGACGTGTGTTCCTGGACCAGCTCGAGGAGCTTGGGGTAGATCGCCGGCCAGATCGAGCGGACGTGGGCTGAGGGCTCGATTTCGGTCGGCGGCGGCCCGTCCTCGCTGGGATACGCAGGAGCACCGGGATCGGCCATGTCCTCGACCGGCACCACGATCTCCAGATCCAGCGCCTTCTTCTGCCCCGCATCAACAATCCTGCACTCCCGCTTCGGCCCCACCAAAAACTGCCCAATCCGCTCCAACGGCCGCTGCGTAGCCGACAACCCGATCCTTTGGATGCCCTGGTGCTCAGCCGCATCTGCGGCGGGTGGCGTCGTAGGGGGGACCACCCCCTGCGCTGTTGCAGGGGGTGGTGGGTCCCCTGCGGCGACAGGACCCGCCGCCCGCAACGCATGGTCCTGCACCAGATGATCAAGCCGCTCAAGAGTCAGCGCCAGATGCGACCCCCGCTTGGTCTGCGCCACAGCATGAATCTCGTCGACGATCACCGCTTCGACCCCGGTGAGGATCTCGCGGACGCTGGAGGAGAGCATCAGGTAGAGCGACTCGGGGGTCGTGATGAGGATGTCCGGCGGTTCTTTGGCCATCGCCCGCCGCTCTTTCTGCGGCGTGTCGCCGGTCCGCAGCCCGACCGCGATGTCGGCGCCGATCCCCCGCAACGGCGCCCGCAAGTTGCGCTCGATGTCGTAGGAGAGCGCTTTCAGCGGCGAGACGTAGACGAGCTTGACGCCCGTGCCCAGATCCTCCGCCCGCGCCAGCTTGTCGATCCCCCAGAGAAAGCTGGCCAGCGTCTTCCCCGACCCGGTCGGAGCGCAGATCAGCGCATTGGCCCCGCTGGAGATCGCCTCCCAGCCGCCTGCCTGAGCCGGCGTCGGCCCCTCGAAGGAAGCCTCGAACCAACGCCGCACCGGCGCCGAGAACGGGGCCATCGGATCGGTCTTCTTAGTCGCTTTCTGCTTAGTCGCCAACCGACTGATCTTACGCAAGTGCAATTGCGGCTCCAAGATCCTTGACTGGCAGCTCTTTTTAGATTTGAAGTTCAAATTCGATCTACAAGGCGGAACGGCTCTAAACTGCCTCTCATGGCAGACAAAACGCTCAGCGGGGACACCGAGGAACTGCAAAGGGCCCGAGCACTGCGAATCGAAGCTGATCGCAAGGCTTCTATGAGTGAGCGACTCGCGCGAGTGCATGCCCTCTCAAAGCAGATGAGTGCCCTAAAAGGAGCAGCTAAACCGCGGTGAGACAGTTCGACCTCCGCGCACTTTTGGAGGCTTTGAGTGAGGCCGAAATTCGCTTCGTCGTCATCGGCGGAGTCGCAGTCGGAGCGCATGGCTACGTACGTGGGACCGAGGATCTCGACCTCGTGCCGGACCCAGACCCAGACAACCTGGCGCGTTTGACTGAAGCATTGAGGACGCTGGAATCCACTCTCCCCACGGTCGGTGAAAGGCCATTCAATCCGGCCACCGACGCAGCGGTGATCCGCCGCGGCGGCAATGTCACCGCTATGACTCGGTTCGGGGAACTCGACGTCGTCCAACGAGCGAGGGGGGTGCCAAGCTATTCCCAGCTTGATGAAGACGCCGTGGATAGCGAACTGCTCGGGGTTCCCGTGCGCGTGTGTTCGCTGGCACGGCTACGCGATATGAAGAGAGCGCAGGACCGAACTCAGGACCGCGCTGACCTAGAGAACTTGCCCGAGGAATAAGGCCGTCCAAGGTCTTGACGGCGGAGGTGCAGCGAGTCCGCGCACCTCCGCCCCCTTAACCGCCTAAGGGGTTCCGCCGGCGAACTTGACGTATTCGAACCAGGACTTCTTCGGCTTGAAGCCGGGGCCGAAGAGGCCGGAGTGGTCGCAGAAGTTGCAGGTGCCGGGGGAGTCGTCGACGGAGAACCAGTAGACGCTCTTCACCTTCCACTTCGCCTGTTTGCCGCGCAGCAGCGTGAAGGCGGTGCGGAGTTCCCTTGCCTGGCCGGCCGGGCCTTTGGCGAACTGGTTGTTGCCGGTCGCCTTGCCGGAGCTCCAGCCGAGCTCGGTCAGCCAGAGGCCCTTGCCCGCGTCGTGGACGCGCTTCAGGGTGTTGCGGAGTTCTTCAACGACTTCCGGCAATTCTTTGGCGGAGACCGTGTACGGGTGCAGGGCGGCGCCGGTGAACTTCGACTTCAGCCCGGGCGTCTGCTTGTACATCATTTCCACGAAGTCGCTGGCGTACCAGTTGAGGCTTTTGTGCTTGCCGGTCTTGCGGTCGCGCGAACCCTTGGGGCGGGCGAAGAGACCGGCGAGAATGACCTTGGCGCCAGGATCCGCGGCCCGCAGGGCGGTGGAGGAGATCTTCACCAGCTGGCCGTATTCAGCCGGGTTCGGCCGCGAGATGAAGTACTTGAAGTTGGGCTCGTTCCAGATCTGCCATTCGCGGATCGGCCGCGGCGACACGCCCGGGTGCTCGGACCAGAAGGTGCCGGTAGGCCCGTAGCGGGCGACCGCTGCGGCGAGAAAGGCGGCCCAGGAAGTCCGCGCTGCGCCTTGCACGGGCAGGCGAGCGGGAGCTTTCAGCGTACCGCCGGTACCGGAGACAGGCCTCTCCGGGATCGCCCATGCGGGAGCGCCGATGAGGAACGGCAGGACCTTGATCCCGGCCTGGGCAGCTTTTTCGACCTGATCGTCGAACCCGCTCCAGTCGAGCTGGCCTTCCGGGGTCGGCTGCACGGCCGCCCAGTTGACCGGGATCCGGATCGACTCCACCCCACCTTGAGCGAGGCGCTGGAACTGTTCGCTGGTCAAACCGTTCTGGGGATCGGCGCCCCAAAAGCCGGCCGGCAGCGCCTGGGCCGCGGAGGCGAAGGCCGCGAGGAAGATCGTCAAAGCCAGTGCCAGGGTCCAGGCACGCAGCATCCTGCTCATGTGCACGCTCCTTTTCCGCATCGGGTTCAGCTCGCCTTAGGCGAGATAGGTGAACCGGAGCCCTGTCGGCGCTGCCGGTAGTAGAAGGCGCCAACGGAGATGGCGATCAGGACCGCAGCCGCGATCAGGATCGGGACCAGCGGCGAGGAAGAACCTTCGGAGCTGTGTGCGGCAGGCGAGGCGCCGGTCAGCTTCGGGCTGCCCTGGTGGGGCTTATTGCCCGCAGGACCCGAGCCATCCGTCTTCTGCTTGCCGCCACCTTCAGGCGCTGGACTACCCTGCTGGGTGTTGCCTTCGCCCCCAGGACCGTTGGAGCCGCCCTTGCCGCCGCCGCCACTCCCGCCACCGGGAGTTTCCGAGATCTTCGCCTTGCTGTTTTCCCCGCCGCCCGAGTGGCCACGAGGATTTCCGTGCCCTTCGGGGGAACTTTCCTGGTGGGGAACGTTTGGTAGTTCAGATTCGTATTGGGCGCCGCCGGAGCTTTCAGCCTGAGCGAGAGCCGGAAAGCAAGCAAATGCCAGCACAGCAAGCACTGAAAGAAGCAAGAAGCCGGGTCGGGCCGAGCTACGGGGGTAGCGGGGGGTCCGAGACATGGCGCGCAAGGTTAGAGGAATCAGCGGCGTTGATAAGTCCGCTGGCCTTGATCCTTGGCCTGGCCCTCGCCGGAGGCGGCTTTTTCCTGAGCGAACGTCACATTGCCGGTCTAGCCGTTTGGTTGATCGTGGTGGCGATGCTGGCGCTAGGCGTCGCCGGGAAGGCGACGTTTGGCCCGCCCTTCTACTGGGCGACTGGTCTCGTAGGGGCACTTGCGCTTTTTTCGGCATTGTCTTCTCTCTGGTCCGGGTCCGTTGAGCTAAGCGTCACCGAAGCAGACAGGGTTCTCGTCTACCTCGGGGTTTTCCTTGCCTCGTTCCTGATCGTCCAAACCGAGCAGAGGCGGCAACGTTTCGCTGAAGGCATCGGAATTTCTCTGATCGCCATCGCAGTCATCGCCCTTGCCACGCGGTTGCTGCCCCATCTGGTCGAACTGGGACCGGGCCTGGGCAGCAATCCTCGCCTCGCCTATCCCCTCGGCTACTGGAACGCAAACGGGCTTGCATTTGCGATTGCAACGGCTTTTTGCCTCTGGCTGAGCCGCCGCTCGCTGAACGCCGGGCTGCGCTGGCTGGCGGTGGGGACGCTACCGACGGTGCTGCTCGCCCTCTACTTCACCTACTCGCGCGGCGGGCTGCTGGCGCTGCTCGTCGCCTGCGGCTGCCTGATCGCCCTCTCTCATGACCGCCTCTGGCTGCTGGCGACGCTGGCGATCGGGGCGGTCGGCGCTCTGCCGGCGGTGCTGGCCGTGCAGGCGCGGGACAGCCTCGCCAACAACCTTGATGTCCAGGCCAGCGTCGACCAGGGCGTCACTGTGCTGCTGATCCTGCTCGCCGGGACCGCTCTGGCTCTGGGGCTGTTCGCCCTCCTGCGCCGGCTCGAGCGCAGCGATGCCGAGGTGACCAGCCGGGCTCTGGCGGTCTCCCGCAACCCGAAGGTGCTGAAACGGGCGGCTCTGGCTCTGGCTCTGGTCGCGATCGCCGCCGCGATCGCGGTAGGCGGTCGCGCCTGGAGCCAATTCTCCAGCTCCGACGTGCAGTTCCCGAACCAGCCGCAGGCGCACTACACCGAACTCTCCGGCGCCGGCCGCCACGAATTCTGGCGGGTCGCGGTCGACGCCTTCGGCGAAAAGCCGGTGCTGGGGCATGGCGCCGGCACCTACCTCTTCTCCTGGGACCAGCTCCGGCACACCGAACAGAAGGTCCTCGACGCCCACTCGCTCTACCTGGAGGCGTTCGCCGAGCTGGGCGCGGTCGGGGGGCTGCTCGTGCTCGCGATGGTGATCGCCATCCTCGTCACCGGCTTCCTCGCCTGGCGTGCCGCCGGCGGCGCCAGGAAGGAGCTGTACGCGATCCTCTTCGCCGCCTGCCTCGCCTTTGCCGTCGCGGCGGGGATCGACTGGTTCTGGGAGATCGCGGCGCTGGGCTCGATCTTCTTCACCGCCGGCGGCGCCCTCGTGGCGGCGC
>JBQCEW010000347.1:0-2954 GCA_051959815.1 Solirubrobacterales bacterium | reverse complement strand
AGAGGGGTCCGGTCGACCTCCGCGTGAATTTGTCGCGGCCCTATGTCGGGCCAGCTCCACCAGATGCTGCCCGCCTATGGCGGGCAAGAACCAGATTGCATTTCGCCGCTTCGCGAACATTCCCGCGGAGGTCGACCGGACCCCTTCCCCACACGCGCCGTGGGATCAACGAACAGCTACCGCGGGCTCAGATCGCGTGGTTCCTTTGTCGTCTATGTCCGGACAAAGGAACCACGACTTTGAGCTGGAGAGGAACTCAGCGATCCCGTGGTTCGTTTGTCGTGCAGGAGCCGACAAAGGAACCACGACTTTCGCTCCGTCCCTCGGCGTCTGCCGGAGCTCGCTCCGAGGGAGGGAGTCGATACCCCCGAGGCGGGAATGTTCGGCGATATGCAATCTGGTTCTTGCGCGGCGATAGCCGCGCTGACTGATTGCGACCAAGCCGCGAAGCGGCGTGTCGCGCAATTCCCGCGGAGTGGGGTATCGACTCCCTCCCCTACCGCGACGCTCGAAGTGCGAGCTCCAGCTCGAGACGGGCGTCGGGGTCGTCTAGGGCATCACCGAAGAGGTCGCGGAGGCGGGTTAGGCGGTAGCGGGCGGTTTGGGGGTGGAGGTGGAGCTCGGTGGCCATGGCTACGGCGTTGCCGTGGTGGCGAACGTAGGCGCGGGCGGTCTCGCGCATGCGTTCTTTTGCGCGGGGGGTCAGGTCCTGGAGAGGAGCTAGACGGCGGGTGGCGAGGAGGGAGGTGATCGTGGGATTGGCTGCCAGCAGCATCTCGAGGAGATGGTCCTCGGCTATGAGCAGGCCGTTCTGCTCGATCGAACCTGCGGTGGCCGCGCGCAGAAGCGTGGTGGCGAGATTCCAGGATCGGCTGGCCTCGGCGGGTTCGACCGTCGGTCCCAACGCAAGGGTCACTTTGGCTCCAAGACGCTCCAGTTGCTCGCGCCGGCCGGGGCCCTCCGGGTCGGAGACGACGATGCAACCGCAGCCCTCGACGACAGTGACCAGGAAGTCGACTGGGAGGCGGCCGGTAATCGATCCGAGGTCTTCGTCGGAGCAAGCCGCGATCGCGAGCCAGCGCGGGACCTTCCAACCTGCGGCCTGTGCGACGGCGGTGACGTCGGATGCCGCGGCGGGTGGATCGCGGAGGAGCAGGTCGACCAACTCCTGCCGGCGACGGCGGCGCAGGTCCTCGACCGCCGCTTGTGCCTCGGCGTAGCCCTCGACGGAGTCGGCGGAGAGCTCGTCGATGTAGGCGAAGATCGCGTCCGCAAGCAGCGTCAGGGGTTCCGGCTCCAGCTTCGCCCGCTGCCCGGCTTCGGCGATCCGCCGCCAGGCGACGCGGGCGCCGACCCGGTAGGCCGCCTGCAACGAGTCCAGGGTCCGGCCCACCCGCTGCTCGCCGCGGCCGAGCTCGACGTAGACCTCGCGACCCGGACCGCGGCCGGCGTCGGGGTCGCGGATCAGCGCGACGAACTGGAGCAGCGCCTGGTTCACGCCAGTGCGGATGCCGCGGCCGAAGCGCCCCTCCAGCGGCCGTTCGTACTCGGGCACGTCGCGGGCGATCGTGGCGAGGATCTCCTCGGTAATCGCCGGCAGCTCCGGCTCGATCAGGTCGGCGACATTGGGGGAAAGCCCTCGCCAGGGCTCGGAATCAAGCGTTTTGCTCATTTAGATAATAAGTTTATCTCTTATAAGTTGGCTCAAACGAGTCTATTTATGAGTTTGCCTGCGCGAAACTCCTGATGTGGGTGAGATGAGCCGCGTCGAGAAGGCCGTCAACCTAGGCGCCGTCGTCGTTCCCTTTGTGGCGACGCTGCTCGCGATCGTGCTGCTCTGGAATGACTGGGTCTCGGCCACCGATCTCGCCATCGCGGCGGTGATGTACATCCTCACCGCGATCGGGATCACGGTCGGGTTCCACCGGCTGCTCACCCACCGCGCCTTCCAAACCTCGAAGCCGCTCGAGTACCTGTTCGCGATCCTCGGCTCGATGGCAGTGCAGGGCCCGGTCATCGCCTGGGTGGCGGACCACCGCAAGCACCACGCCCATACCGATGAAGAGGGGGATCCGCACAGCCCCCACGTCGCTCCCGACGGCGGCGTCAAGGGCGTCCTCTCGGGACTGTGGCACGCCCACAGCGGCTGGCTGATGTCCTCCCAGGGACGCGCCGACTGGAAGCGCTACGCCGCCGATCTCTACGAGGACAACGGGATGAGGATCATCAGCCGCCAATTTCCCCTTCTGGTGTTGGCGACGCTACTGATCCCCGCCCTCGCGGGCTACCTTCTCACCGGCACGCTCATCGGCGCCCTCACTGGCTTTCTATGGGGCGGACTGGTTCGCATCTTCTTTGTCCACCACGTCACTTGGAGCGTCAACTCCGTCTGCCACTTCTTCGGTAGCCGGCGATTCGAGACGGATGACCATTCCACCAACGTTTTCTGGCTAGCGCTGCCATCGCTCGGAGAGTCCTGGCACCACAACCACCATGCCTTCCCGCGCTCGGCGTTCCACGGTTTGAAGAAGTGGGAGCCGGACCCCTCGGGTCTCATCATCGGCGCGATGGAGAAGCTGGGGCTGGCGCGGAACGTAATTCGCATCTCCCCTGAGCGCCAGGCGGAACGCGCGTCCTCTTAGACACGGCTCCCTGGTTTGTCCATTGAGTGGGCTCCACTGGCCAGGTATCTGAAAGATCCCATTGATTTGTCGGCGGGGACTGTCACAGTGTGTGTGACTCTGGCAAACTCCTCACCAGGGTTTTTCTAAAACTTGGATGGAAAGGAACTAGATGCCCCCCAGCAATTTCTTTGATGAGGCCCGCGACGCCCTTGAGCGGACGGTCCGGGAGCTTCGCGATCAACTGAGGCAAGCTGAAGAAGCCCTCGAGAAGCTTGGCGGTAAATCCACCGCCACTCGTCGCGGACCCGGTCGCCCCAAAGGCAGCACCAA
>JBQCEW010000346.1:0-7355 GCA_051959815.1 Solirubrobacterales bacterium | reverse complement strand
TCCCGCGCTTGCCGATGCTCGACCCGCTTGCGGTGGCCCTGCCCGGCGGGCTTTGAAGCCCGCTCCGGCTTCTTCTTTCCCTCTTTGGTCGCGGACGAAGAGCGGCTGTTCTCACGGGTCGGTTGCGAATTCCCGGTCTTGGCTGCCCCGGCTTCTGCCTTCCGATCTTCGCCGGAGCCGCAACCGGCGATCAGCAGCAGCGCGAAAAGAGCGGCGATCGCCAATCCTCGTCGCAGGACCATCGAGCAAGGCTAGCCGAGCCTGCCGCGCCCCGGATCGATAGTTTGGCCGTGTGTACTGTCCTCGTTGTGGCGCCCCTGGCGAAGAGGGCGCGAGCTACTGCGCCGCTTGCGGCGCCGCCCTGCCGGGGACCGAGAAACCGCCTCGGCAGCGTAGGTCGCCAGGCGAGCGGTTTCGCCGCGTCGTCGGCACCACCCCCAGAGCCCGCCTTCTCACGGCGCTGACCGCTTTGGCGATCGTTGTCGCAGTTGTCGCCTTCGTCGCCCTGAAGCCAAGCGAAGAAGGGATCCCACGCGATGCCTACACGGTCGCAGCAGACAAGCTTTGCCTCAGAGCCAAGCGCGCCATCGCCTTCTCCGAGCGGGAATCGCTGAAAAAAAACGGCGCCGACCCCGGGGCTTTCGCGCAAAACCTCGTGCCGATCGTCGATCGCTGGCGGCGCGAGCTGGCCGCTCTCGGGAATCCCTCGGACCGGATCGAGCAGATCGAAGCGCTCGACGGAGCATTGCGCGAAGTCGAGATCGAACTCAGCGCCCTGGCCCGAGTCGCCGAGGAAGGGCACCGGGCAGCGACCGTGGCCAAGGCCGGCCAGGTCGACAAGGCAACCTCTCGCGTCGAGGCTGCCGTCGCCGACCTCGGACTCGAACGCTGCGCAGCGGTGGAGCTGGGGGCTTCGCCGGCCGAAGTGGGCTGAGCACAAAGTCTCGATCAACCGTCCCCGCCCCCTAGCGCGCTGCCGATGCGTCGCATATGATGCCGCTGCCGCTAGCCGGCATCGGACCTTGACTTATTTGAGGGGAGAGCAAAATTGAAAAAGCGGTATCTAATCCTGACCCTGAGCCTTGTCTTAGCCCTCGCGCTTTCGGTGCCGGCACTCGGCGGTCCTACTAATCCAGTGGCGAGCATCTCGGCTTCGGTCAAGAGCATCGCCAACAAGGCCCTGAAAAAGGCCAAAGCGGCCCAGAAAACGGCCAATTCGGCTTTGAACGCCGCCAATTCGGCGCAGAGCACCGCCAACAGCGCCAACACCGCTGCTGCGAACGCGTCGAAAGAAGCGAAAGCCGCGCAGACCACGGCCAACACGGCGCAGACTGCGGCCAAAAACGCGCAGACGACCGCCGACGCTGCGAAAAGCGCTGCGGCCGCCGCGCAGGGCACTGCGAACGAAGCCAAGACGCTTGCCGCGTCGAAGCTCGGCACGACCGAATTCGTCGGCGGACCTACGAGCGAAACCAACACCACGGCTTTCAAGCTCGCAAGCGCCAGTTGCCCGGAAGGAAGTGTGGCGACCGGCGGCGGCTTCGAAGTCGGACCCACCTCGGCGGCGGCAAGCCAGGTCACGGTTTCGACCCAGAACTCGGCCATCTACGGACCGGGTTGGCTGGTGACCGCGAACGCGATCAGCGGCATGACGCCGAACTGGAACCTCAAGTCGATCGCCGTCTGCGCTCACCCGTAGGGGCGTCGGAAATCCAAGCTCAGTTTGAAGGGGCCACCCGCGAGGGTGGCCCCTAGCTTGTGCGACCGCTTGCCGCGATCCTCCTCCTCGCGCTGCTGTTCCGGCTGGGGGCGGTCGTCGCCGACACGGGCTACGCGCCCCAGAACGACTCCCTCGACTACGACCGTTTTGCCCGCTCGATAGCCGCGGGAGACGGTTATCCCTCCGCCGGCTTCATGCTCTACGGAGGGCCGACCGCGATCCGGCCGCCGGGTTATCCGGTGCTGCTGGGAGCGGTCTACGCCGCGAGCGGCGACAGCGTCACGGCGGGTCGTATCGCGGGGGCCCTGCTCGGGGCCCTCGCCGTGTACCTCATCTACCTGATCGCGCGAGCCGTCTGGGGGCGACGCACGGCTCTCTTCGCAGCGGCCCTCGCGGCGGTCTTCCCGCCGCTCGTCCTGCTGAGCCGAGAGCTGTTCTCGGAGTCGCTCTTCATCGTCCTCGAGCTGGCCGCGGTGCTCAGCGTCTTCGCTTTCCGCCGCTCCGGCGGCCTCCTGCGCTGGGCTCTCGCCGCCGGATTGCTCTGCGGCGCGGCGACGCTCACCCGCAACGTCGGCCTGGCGCTGATCGTGCCGGTGGCGATCGGGATGTGGAGGAGCGGGGTGGGCTCGCGCGCCGCGGCCCTCGCCGGCCCGGCGGTGGTGCTGGCGAGCGTGATCGTCCTCCTCGTCCCCTGGACGGTCCGCAACGAGGCTGAATTCGGGCGCTTCATTCCGATCAGCGACGGAACCGGCTTCACCCTCGCCGGCACCTACAACCGGCAGTCCTACGAGGACGGCTCGACGCACGGGGGATGGCGCACTCCCCAGGTGCTGCCCCAGTTCGAACGCCTCTTCACCACCCGCGGCATAGACGAGGCGGAAGCCGACGAGACCCTGAGGCGGCGCGCCCTCGACTTTGCATGGGAACATCCCGCCTATGTCGTCGAGGCGAGCGCCTGGAACCTGTTGCGGATGTTCGAGCTGAGCGGCGGCTCCGTCGTCGACCTGCATGGAAGATCCGTCCAGCAGCGCGGCATCGGCAGCGAAACCCCCCTCTCAGAGCGAATCGGTCTGGCCATCGTCGTTCTTCTGGCGGCGCTGGGCGTCGCCGCGATCGTCGCTTCCGGGCGTCGAGCGGCACGGACTGGCGAAAGACGGCAGATTCCCCGCGGCCCCCTCTTCCTCTGGCTCGTGCCGGTGCTTGCCCTACTGAGCACCGCTCCGCTCGGGGGCCTGCCGCGCTATCGCCTCGCCGCCGACCCGTTCCTCCTGCTGCTGGCCGGCGTCGGTCTCGCCTGGGCGACCACGCAGCTCTCCATACGGAGAGGGGCCGCCGCGTGAAGCGCTGGGTCCCCGTCGCCGCTGTTGCCCTCGCGCTCGCCGTTGCCGGCTGCGGCGGCTCCGATTCTTCATCCACCGTCCCTCAGGGTGCTGCCGCCCGGCAACGCTCGGCCGCGTACCTTCGGAAGGCCGATGAGGTGTGCGCGGCAATGCTGCGCCGGACGAAGAAGCTGGGCCACGAATTCATCGAGAAGGCAACCGGGTCGAACCCCCCAACTCTGCTCTCCCTGCAGACCGAATTGCTGGTCAAGCCAGGCCTGGCGGTGCTGCGGGACACGGCCCGGCGTCTGCGTGGGATCGCGGCGGAAGCAGAAGATCCCGAGCTCTCGCTCTACGCCGGTCTCTACGAACCGCTGATCCAACTGGCGGAGTTGCGGCTGCGGGCCGGGCGCGAAGGCGACCCCGCCGAATCGCAGAACCTGCAGCGGCAGATGGAAGAAATCGGGGCCGAACAGCGACAGGTGGCCGCAGCCGCCGGCCTCGAAAACTGCCAAGCCGACTTCTTGCAGGCGCTGGTGTCGTCGTGGACCAGCGGCTAGAGCCGGCGCCGGCGGTGCTGGCGCCGCCGCCGCACCATCCACGGTTCCCACTCTCGGATTCGATCCGCGGGTTGGCGGCCATTGCGGTGTTGCTCGTCCACGTCTGGCTCTTCACGGGCGGCTTCGGCGGCTTCACCGGCAGCCTCCAGAACCGGGCGATGGTCCGCCTCGACGGTTTCGTCGCCGTCTTCTTCCTCCTCTCGGCCTTCCTCCTCTACCGGCCGCTGATCGCCCACCGGGTGGGCGGCCCCGGCGCCCCCTCGCTCGGGACGTATGCGCGCGGCCGCTTCCTGCGCATCTATCCCGCTTACTGGCTGGCGCTGACCGTGCTCGCGATCGTTCCCGGCCTGGTCGGCGTCTTCAGCGGCAAGTGGTGGGTCTTCTACGGCATGGGGGACTACTTCGATCCCGGCTTCCACCAGTCCGTCTGCCCTGTCAGCGAGCAGTTCCGCTGCGGCTTGCCCCAGACCTGGACGCTGGTGGTCGAGGTCACCTTCTACTTCGCGCTTCCCTTCTACGCGGCCCTCACCGCGTGGTTCGCGCGCGGGCGCAACCCGCGCTCCTGGGTCCGCGCCGAGCTCTGCCTGCTGGCCGTGCTCGCAGGTCTCTCCCTGCTCTTCAGCGGCGGACCGCTGTCACTGCACCAGGAGGCCTGGTTCCGCTTCACCTTCCTCGGTCATATGTACTGGATCTCCCTAGGGCTGGCGATGGCGGTCCTCTCCACCGTCTACGGCACCCGGCGCGAGGCCTACCCTCAGCCGCTGCGCTGGCTCGCTGAGCGACCCGCTGTCTGTTGGGGCCTGGGGTTGGCTCTCTACGCGTTCACCGTTGCCGACTTCTATCCGGCTCCGTTCCCGGTTGCGCCCTTCGAGGGCTTCGAATACCAGGCTCTCAACCTGATCCAGGGGATGACGGCCTTCCTGCTGATGGTGCCCGTCCTGTTCGGGAATCCAAACCGCGGGGCTCCGGCTCGCCTGCTGCGCTCCCGGTTCCTGCTCTGGATCGGCGCGGTCTCCTACGGGCTCTATCTCTGGCAGGTAACGCCGGCGACCGATCTCGGTTTCGGCAGCGCCCACCAGGGCTTCCTCGTCGTGCTCGTCGGAACGGTCCTGATCGCCCTTCCCTGCGCTGCAGCCAGCTACTACTTCGTCGAGCGACCCCTGATGAGGCTGAAACGAGTGCCGCTGGGCCGCTGGTTCAGCCGGCCGAGCGCCAGCTCGCCGGAAAGCACCTGAGCCGCCGCGGCAGGCGATTGGCAGCAAACATGCTGGTTCGCTAAGGGGCTGGACAAATAGCTACGCAAACTGGATGAAGTCCGGTGAACGTGAAAGGGTGGTGATTAGTAAACCGTCGAAGCCATTCGAGTAGATCGAGTGGCTTCCTCTAACCACCCCTATTCAAACCACAAGGGAGTTGTTGTGAAGAAGATTAGAAAGCGGCTCACGTATGCCAACGTGATGTCGTCGATTGCCGTGTTCCTCGTCATCGGCGGCGCTTCGGCATTTGCCGCGTCCCACCTGGCCAAGAACAGCGTCGGCACGAAGCAGCTGAAGAACGGCGCGGTGACCACCGGGAAGCTGAAGAAGAACGCGGTCACCACGGCCAAGATCAAGAACAACGCCGTCAACGGCTCCAAGGTCCAGGACCAGTCTCTGACGGGCGCAGACATCAACCTTTCGACCCTTGGCACGGTTCCGAGCGCAGCTAACGCGGCTAATGCTACGAATGCTACGAACGCCGCCCATCTCGCCGGCTTCACTCCGTTCTCGGGTCATGGTTCAAATAACTCTATGACCCCTCTCTTCAGCACCGGTCAGTTCGAAGTTGTCGGGATCTGCAGCGAAGAAGACGAATTCGATCCTCCGGGCTTCCAGTTCGAAAACGTCAGCAGCGCTATCGGCATCATCAACCGCGGCCAGAATGGCGGCGTCGCCGATACCTATGACGATGACAACATCGAATTCAACATCGGCGAAGGCGTTGCCTTCGATTACCTCGACGCCGGCGATCCCGGTACGGCTGTCCTGCCGAACGGGCACTGGATCCACGTACTCGGCGGCACGATCACCGAGTTCAGCACCAACCCGAACTTCGGTGCGGGGTGCACGTTCCACGGCCTCGCCTTCTTCGGCTAAGCTGCAGTGTTTGTTTCTGAAAAAGGGCCGGCATATTGCCGGCCCTTTTTACTAGTAGTGCTACTGATGCGGAAGGCTACAAATAGAAAATGGCTATCTCGAAGAGAAGAGTGAGCCGTTTACTTACTCGATTTCTCAGGCTGATCCTTGGCTATGTGCTCATCATCCTGTCTGTGGTAATAGCCGGGTTTCTTGGAGGGGCGTTAGGGATATGGGCAGCGGCGGTCTGGGGCTGCGTCGTGATCGGTCTTGTCGTTCTCGTGGTGCGCCGGAGGTTGAAGCGTTACCAGACCACTTCAATCCCGTAGCACGCCAGTGCTGGATCGGCGGTCACCAGGGCAAGGCTGTCGAGTTCGGCTTGAGCGACCAGGAGGCGGTCGAAAGGATCGCGATGGTGCGACGGCAGGGACCCGACACGGTCGGCGTGGCGGGCGGTGATCGGAAGCAGCTCGACGCCAGCTTGTTCGAGTTGCTCGAGTAGGTTGGCCGGGGCTTCCAGCTTGCCGAGGCCGCGCTTGATTGCCACCTCCCAGATGACGACGGCACTGATCAGGACTCTGTTCTCCGCAGCCGTGATCGCCTCTTTTGCCCGCCGACTGATCGAGTCGAAGTCTCCGGCCATCCACCACAGGACGACGTGCGTGTCTAGTAGGAGGCTCAGGGCCGCATGCCCAGAGACTCGGCGAGGTCATCCGGGAGCTCATCGAAGTCCTCAGCGATCTTCACCCGCCCGCGCCAGGCACCGGCCAGGGAGGCAAAGCCGCCCCCTAGCCGTTCCGGAACGAGTCGCGCGGCCGGCTCCCCGTGCCGCGTAATCACGATCTCCTCGCCTGCTTCCGCTCGCTCCACCAATTTTGAGAGCTGCGTCTTCGCCTCATGCATGCCGATCCAAGCCACGATGGAGAGAGTAGCAAGGCCTAGCTAGATTTCTAGCTAGAAATTCTGACAAATTAGGAGCGAGGCACCTACAAATTGGGATCAGCTTCAGAGCCGGCGACTAGCTGCATTCGGACGAGTAGCGCTGCTGAGGGCACGACTTTTCCGGTTGCGTAGGTGGAGAGGCGAGAGGCAGAGGTGCCTATCCGGGAGGCGAACTCCTGGCGGGAGAGCCCGGACTTGTGTATCAGGCGCTGGATCTCGACCGCTACCTTGGCCCGCTCCGCTGCCTCCATTTCCTGGCGCGCTTGCGCGACGACTCGCTCCATCACCTCAGCCACGCCGTAAGGGCGACTGTAGGAGAGAACCTCTTCGACCTTGCGCGCGACGGGTCCCCAGGGTTGGGCGCGTATGGCGGCCGCGAGCCGGCGCCAGTGAGAGAGGCCGCCACGTTCAAGCGCGGTCTGAACTGCCTCGGTTGGCCAATCGCCCACCGGGCTGTCTGGCGACACATCGACGTTGCGGAAGGCCAGGGTGTTCATGGGACCACCATTCCTGCAGCAACTTCTGCCAAGAGTTCGGTAACGGCGTTCCAGTCTTTCCATTGCTGCTGCAGTCGCCGGTAGGAGGAAAGCTGGGCTATCACTGAGCTATCCGCTGGCTTTGGGTCGGAAAGCTGCCGCACCAATTGGCTGGCCACTCCGTCACCGGCTTCAATTTGATCGGCGTAGTAGTCGTCGATTTG
>JBQCEW010000345.1:0-9019 GCA_051959815.1 Solirubrobacterales bacterium | reverse complement strand
AACCGCGCTTGTAGCCGAGGGAGGACACCCCCTGAAAGGGTTGTACTTCTCGGTCATTGCAGTATAGGACTGCTGGGCGCGATCCACCCGAGCAAATTGATTGAAAGGGGTGTACTCCCTCGGCCCCTCAAGCGTGCCGTTTGTGATGCCGCTTTTCTTCTTGTTCTTTCTGTTTCCGCCGTTCTTCTTCGCGACGTTCCTTGCTGACCTTCTGCTGTTCCTTGCGCGTGAGCGGGAAGGGCGGCGCCTGTTCGCGGCAGGTGTGGCCGACGCAGGCCTCTAGGCGGATTAGCTGAGCGTGGAGGAAGGCGCGGATCGGGAAGTAGTTGGGGTCGCGGACGATGTTGTTGAGCTCGTAGGGGTCTTTGTTGAGGTCGTAGAGCTCTTTCTCGCCGTCGGGCCACTCGATGTACTTGTAGGGGCCGAGGCGGATTCCCTCGTAGTCCTTGGGAGGCGCCACGATCGAGGCGTGGGCGCTGGCGCCTTCGTGCTCCTGGCGCCGTTCACGACGGGCCATCCAGGCCGGCCGTTCGTTGACGCTCGCGCCGCCGCCCGTCTTCCCGGCGGCGACGCTGGAAGGGGCCGCGGCCGGGCCGCCGCCGTTCTCTTCGACGTCGTTGGTCTGGACGAAGGACTCGAAGAGGATCGGCCGCCGCGTGCGCAGGCTAGGGTCGCGCAGGAAGGGCACTAGCGAGGTGCCGTCGATGCTCTTGTCCGCTTTCACCCCCGCCAGTTCGAGGATCGTCGGGGCGATGTCGATGTTCGCCGCCAGCTCGCCGGTCGAGGTGCCGGGCTTGATCCCCGGCCCACGGATCAGGAACGGCAGGTGGGTCGAGGGCTCGTAGGCGAGGAACTTGCCGCCGGTGAGCCGGTGCTCGCCGTAGAAGAAGCCGTTGTCGGAGGTGAAGATGATGTAGGTGTTGCGCAGCCGGTGCAGGGCGCCGAGGGTGTCGAGCACCGTTTTCACCCCGTCGTCGACCCCCCGCAGCGAGGCCAGCGCCTTCTGGTAGTAGACCCGGTAGGTGTGGATGTCTTCCAGCGAGAGGTACGGCGCTTCGCGGATGAAGCGCGGCTTGTCGTTGACGTTGCCCTCGTTGAACCCCTGGCTGCGGCTGTGCGGGTACGGTGCTCCGTCGAAGAGGTTGTAGTAGCGCGGCGGCGGCTCCGGCCCGGCCGGACGGCGGAAGTCGCCGTGCGGCGCCGTGTAGTCGAGCTGCAGGTAGAAGGGCTGTTCCGGTGAGGTGCCGGCCAGCTCTTCGGCGGCGATGCGGCTGAAGACGTCGGTCTCGTACAGGCACGGTTTTTCTTCGATCGAGGTCGTCGGGCAGCCGAAGTAGTCGCGTTCGCCGTATTCGCGCGTTTCCCAGCTTCCCGAGTCGCCGAAGGGCCCGTCGATCGAGCCGTTGTCGTTGAGCGTGTAGCCGTAGTAGTAGTGGTGGGTGTCGGCGTTGAGGACCGTGTGCCAGGCGCTCCACCCGGGCGGGACGTCGGTCCCGTTGTCGAACGGTTCGTCGCCGTAGGCGTTGAGGAACTTGCCGACGTGGATGGTCCGGTAGCCGGCCCCCTGCAGCCAGGTCGCGAGGTTGTGGGTGAAGGCGGCGCGTGCTTTGAAGCCGGGGTAGCCGCCGTTCGGCGGCACGTTGCCGCGGACGTTGTGGTTGTGCGCGTAGCGGCCGGTCAGCAGGCTGACCCGCGAGGGGCAGCAGAGGGGATAGGAGACGTAGTAGCGGTTGAAGGTCTCGCCGCGGCCGGCGATCATCGCCAGCGTGTTCGGCATCGCTGGGATTTCGACCCCGCCGGCGTTGTAGAGGGCGTAGAGCTGGTCGAGCGTCTCGTCATCGGTCTGGATGACGACGAAGCTCGGCCGTTCGCTGAGCGGCTTTTCGCCCCGGTGTTCGAGCGATTCTTCGGAGATCGGCGAGGCCGAGGAGGTCGCCGCGCGGGCGCTCTGGCCGCAGACGAAGACGAGGCCGGCGAGCAGCGCCAGCAGGGCTGCCGCAGCGGCGAGCCGGGCGCTCGTGCGCGCGCGCAAAGAACTGGGCTGTCGAGCGGACATCTGCATCAGGGCAATGCGGGGGTGGTTACCCCGAAACCGGCGCCTCACGCCTGAGTTGCGGCGTGAAAGCTAGAAGACGCTCAGGACGCGCCGAGCTTTTTGACGGCTTCGCGGAAGTTTTTCACCGTGGCGCTGGGAGCTTTGCGCCCTTCCAGCTTCTCGCCATGGCGGTTGACCCAGATCACCGGCACGTTCATTTTCAGCACCGGGGCGATGTCGGTCGCGTAGTTGGAGCCGATGTGGAGCCAGCCTTTTTTGCCGCCGATCCGCCGCGCGCACTCTTTGAAGTGGACCGGATCCGGCTTGTAGCTGCGCACCTGCTGGGCGGTGACGACGAGGTCGAGTTCGGTCCGCAGATGGCGGCGCGAGATCCCCAGCAGTTTGTCGTCGATGTTGGAGACGATCCCGATCTCGTACTTCTTCCCGAGCCGGTCCATCGCCGCGTTGGCCTCACGGAACGGCAGCCAGTAGGCGACGCTGTTGGGCAGGAACTGGGCGCGGGAGGGCTCGACTTCCCAGCCGATCTCACCGGCGACTTTGACGATCGTCCGCCGCAGCACCTCGGCGTAGAGCTCGTACGAGCCGGCCATGATTTCGGCCTGCACTTCCATGAAGCGCTCGAGGAACGGCCCCTCCTCGAAGCTGAAGCCGTCTTTGGCCGCCTCTTTCTTGCAGGCCTCGACGATGCCTTTCTCCCAGTCGATGAGGGTGCCGTAGCAGTCGGTGGTCACCCATTTGATGGTTTTCAAGCTCGGCAAGGCCATGAAGGAGCGCGGCATTATGTCATTGGATAGTCTGCGCCGCCGCGCCCCCTCGCGCACCTTCTTTCAATGGACCTTCTCGAGTACCAGGGCAAGCAGCTGTTCGCCAAGCACGGCATCCCCGTGCCCGGCGGCGAGGTCGCAGACACGGTCGACGTCGACGTCGCCGCGGCGGAGCGGATCGGCTACCCCTGCGCGATCAAGGCTCAGGTGCTGATCGGCGGCCGCGGTAAGGCGGGCGGGATCAAGATCGCCAAGGACGCCGAGGAGGCGCGCGCCCACGCTGACGCGATCATCGGCATGGACATCGTCGGCCCCCACGGCGAGGGGCCCTTCCGCGTCGATCAGGTCTGGATCGAGGGCGGCTCCGAGATCGCCGAGGAGTACTACGCCTCGGTCATCCTCGACCGCGGCGAGAAGAAGCTGCTGGCGATGGTCTCCGCCAAGGGCGGGATGGACATCGAGGCGGTTGCCGCCGAGGATCCCGACGCGCTGGTCAAACGGCACATCGACCCGACCCGGGAGTTCGAGGTCGCCGATGCGCGCTCGATCGTCGCCGACGCCGGCCTCGCCGAGGACGCGCTCGAGAAAGCGGCCGAGGCGCTGGTGAAGCTGGCCGAGGTGGCGCGCGAGGAGGACGCGACGCTGATCGAGGTCAACCCGCTGATCGTCACCGCCGACCGCGACGTCGTCGCCCTCGATTCGAAGGTGACGATCGACGGCAACTCCCTCTTCCGCCACCAGGACCTGGCCGAGATCGCCGACACCGTCGACGACCCGCAGGAGCAGATGGCGAAGGAAAAGGGCCTCACCTACGTCAAACTCGACGGCAACGTCGGCATCCTCGCCAACGGCGCCGGCCTCTGCATGTCGACGCTCGACGTCGTCGCCCAGGCGGGCGGCCGCCCGGCCAACTTCCTCGACGCCGGCGGCGGCTCCAAAGCCGAGGCGATCGTCAACGCGCTCGAAGTCATCAAGTCCGACCAGAAGGTGAGCGCGATCCTCTTCAACATCTTCGGCGGCATCACCCGCTGCGACGAGATCGCCAACGGGATCGTCACCGCCTCGCAGCAGATCGATCTCGGCATGCCGCTGGTCGTGCGCCTCGACGGGACGAACTCGGAGGAGGGGCTGGAGATCCTCGCCGAAGCCGACCTGCCCAACCTGCACCAGGAGAAGACGATGCTGGACGCGGCGCGGCGCGTCGTCGAGCTCGCCGGGGGCGCCTCGTGAGCATCGTCATCGACGAGAAGACGAAGCTCGCCGTCTCCGGCCTAACCGGCCGCGAGGGCTCCTTCCACGGCCTGCGCAACAAGGCCTACGGAACCGACCTCGTCGCCGGGGTCACGCCCGGCAAGGGCGGCCAAGACGTCGAGGGCGTGCCGGTCTTCGACACGATCGCCGAGGCAGTAAGCGAGGCCGGTGCCAACACCTCGATGATCTTCGTCCCGGCCCGTTTCGCCGCGGCGGCGATCGACGAGGCGATCGACTCCGGCGTTGAAACCGTCATCGCGATCACCGAGGGGATCCCTGTCCTCGACATGCTGAGCACCTACTGGAAGGCGAAGGAGAAGGGCGTGCGGCTGATCGGCCCGAACTGCCCCGGCGTCCTCTCGCCCGGTAAGGCCAACGTCGGGATCATCCCCGCCCAGTTCTTCGACCCGGGCCCGATCGGCGTCGTCTCCAAGAGCGGCACCCTGACCTACCAGATCGGCAACGAGCTGAAGCAGGCCGGCACCGGCAACTCCTCGATCGTCGGCATCGGCGGCGACCCGATCGTCGGCTCCGACTTCATCGACATCCTCACCATGTACGAGGCGGACCCCGACACCGAGCTGATCGTGATGGTCGGCGAGATCGGCGGCGACGCCGAGGAGCGGGCGGCCGAGTTCATCGCCAGCGAGGTTTCGAAGCCGGTCGTCGCCTACATCGCCGGCTTCACCGCGCCCCCCGGCAAGCAGATGGGCCACGCCGGCGCGATCATCTCCGGCTCCTCCGGCACCGCCCAGGCGAAGAAAGACGCGCTCGAAGCAAAGGGCGTGCGGGTCGGCGAAAGCCCGACCGAGACGGCCGCGATCGCGGCCGAGATGCTCCGCTCGCTCTAGCCGGGGCGCCAGCGTCGCAGCGAGCGGACGACCGCTTCCATCCCTCGCCAGGATTCATAGGTGACCAGGTCGCCCTGGCAGTGACCGCAGGTTGCCTCACCGATCGCGATTACGACGCCGGGCAGGTAGACATGAGCCGAGAAGTGGTGTGGCGGGAAGCTCGGACAGGTGGCGTGGCCGGTCCGATAGGCGGCATAGATCGTCGCGTGACCGTTCGGTAGGCGAACGGTACGGGAGTGGGTGCAGTGCCAGCTCCATTGGCGGCGTCCTACAGGCGTCTTGACAAAGCTCGCCCAGCCGCGAGGCGACCATGAGTCCAAGTAAAGGGCCGGGGCGTATTCGACGTCCTGCTCGAATCCGGGTGGACCACCGCCGAGATAGGAGCGGGGGTAGGCGCCAGAGAAATATGACAGGGGCAGGCCATGGCGGGGGCGGAAGGTGCGCCCGAGCCAGTAGACCGGCAGTCGCAACGCCGGGTTTTCGAAGTAGGCGGAAACATCGTTCGATTCAGGTGCGAGGTAGGGCTTCGGCTCTTCCACATGCCTCTGTTGTTGCGCGGCGAGGGTGAATGCCGCGGCCTCATCCTCGCCGTAGCCCCAGCCGCCTACGTAGGTCGCAGCGAGAACCCGACCGTCGCGCCAGAGCACGGTCACCCCCGCCATCGGCTCGCGCCGGTACTGGACGCGTTCCTGGCTCTGAAAGACGCGGGTTTCTTCGCCGAGCGCCTGAGTGGCAGGGACCTCGGTCAGCCCCCTCGTCTCGTTCAGGTATTCGATCAGTTCGGTTGCGACCGGCGCGCTTGCCGCCGTACCCGCTGAGCTCGGCGTGGTGACGGTTGCGGTGCCGACGATAGGGGGGTCAAGCCCTTCTCCAGGGGAGCGGTAGAGGCGCGTATAGCCGAGATGGCAGCTATAGGGATGAAACTGGTCGACGTATTCGGCCAGCGCTCGTCTGCCCGATTCGGGACGAGGGTTAACGGGCTCGCAGTAGCTGTATTCGTCGAAGACGAAGCCCTTCGGCAGTTCGTCGAGGCGCAGCAGCGTCTTTTCCGCAAGTGGTGAGGCGGCGACGGCGGGGTCGATATCGACGCCGAGCAGGGCGAGAGCGCAGACGAGCAGCACGCTGCGCCGGAACCAGACCTCCACGCGGCCGAGTATATGGCCGTTAGGTAGGGGCGCCAGGCACCCCCCCGTTGCTAGTGTCGGGCGTCGATGGCAGGCGACACGATCTCATTCGCGCGCGGGGCTCCGAGCGCCGACATCCTCCCCCACGAGCAGGTGCGGGAGGCGGCGCAGCGGGCGCTTGCTTCCGACTGGGAAGTGGCGCTCTCCTACGGCGTCGGGATTGGTCATCCTGGGCTTTGTCAATGGGTCGCCGAACGGCACGGACACCTCGATGCCGCGCAGGTGATGATCACCAACGGGTCGCTCGAGGCGGGGGCGATGCTGTTCGGGCACCTGCTCGGCCCTGGTGACCGCGTCGCGGTCGAGCAGCCGAGCTACGACCGCACCCTGCTCCTGCTGCAGCAGCTCGGGGTCGAGATGGTGCCGATCTCGCTGGAGGCCGACGGGCTAAACGTCGGCGAGCTGGAAGCGGCGCTCGCGGAGGGACCACTGAAGTTCGCGCACGTCATCCCCAACGCCCACAACCCCGCCGGCTGCACGCTGTCTGCGGAGAAGCGCAGGCGCCTGGTCGAGCTCGCCGCCGAGCACGACTTCTGGATCTTCGAGGACGACCCCTACCGCGAGCTCCCCTTCGAGGGCCAGCCGCTGGAGACGATGCTCTCGCTGGACCAGGCGGGCAAGGTCATCCACGCCTCCTCCTTCTCGAAGACCGTCAGCCCCGGCGTCCGCGTCGGCTACCTGGCCGGGCCCGAGGACGAGATCAAAAAGTTGGCGAAAAAAGCGAACGAGACCTACATCTCACCGAACATGCTGGCCGAGGCGATCGTGCTCGAGCTCTGCCGCAGCGGTGAGCTCGATCGCAACATCGAGTTCGTCAAGGGCGAGCTGAAGGCGCGCTGCGACGCGCTGGTCTCAGCGCTCGAAGAGAAGATCCCCGAGGCGGAGTTCGTCGTCCCGGGTGGCGGTTACTTCCTTTGGCTCGACCTGGCGGAGGGAACGGACAGTGCTGCGCTGCTTGCCGAGGCGAAGAGTCACGACGTCACCTTTGTAGCGGGGCCTGACTTCATGCTCGACGGCGGCGAGCGCAGCTTGCGACTGTCGTTCGCCCCGGTGCCGGCCGACAGCGCCGGCGAGGGCGTCTCGCGGATCGCTTCCGCGCTGGAGCAACTGCGCGCCGGTTCTCCGGCGTAGTTAGTCGTGCGGCGCCGGCGTTGCCGCTGAGCGGAGTGCTCCGGCCGAGGCGATGACTACAAAGGCGATGGCGACGATCTCCCGCGGGGCGAGGTCTTGGGATAGAGCCAGGAAGCCGATGGTTGCCGCCACTGCCGGCTCGAGGCTCATCAGCACGCCGAAGACTGCTTGGGGGAGGCGGCGGAGGGCCTCCATCTCGGCGGCGTAGGGGATCGCGGTGCTGAGGACGCCGATGGCGGCGCCGACCAAGAGGTGGGAGGGGGTGAGGAGTTCGATGCCGCCCTGGGCGATTCCGAGGGGGGCGACCAGGAGGGTCGA
The DNA here is from genome assembly GCA_051959815.1 of Solirubrobacterales bacterium. Lineage (GTDB taxonomy): Bacteria > Actinomycetota > Thermoleophilia > Solirubrobacterales > 70-9 > VAYN01. Next base: position 1,464 of record JBQCEW010000345.1, on the reverse strand, counting down.
GATCACTGCTGCCAGGGTTGCGCCGCGGATGCCCGGTTCGAGGGCGCCGACCTTTGCGCTCTGGAGGATGTAGGCGCCCCAGAAGAAGCCGGCGATCAGCGCCAGCGCGACGCCGAGGGCGTCGATGCCCTGGCCTTCGGTGCCGCCGGAGAGGAGGACGATGCCCGCGGCGGCTAGTAGGGCCCAGAGCAGGTCGCGCGGACGGCGCGAGCCGAGGAGGGCGACGCCAAGGGGGCCGACGAACTCGAGGGTGACGGTGATCCCCAATGGCAGTCGGTCCAGCGCGGCGTAGAAGAAGAGGTTCACCGCCGCCACCGAGACGCCCAAGAGCCAGACGTCGCGGTGCGGCCAGCCGCGCAGGCGGGAGAGCTGCCCGCGCATTAGCACCAGCAGCGCCAAGGCGCCGAAGCCGGCGCGCAGGAAGACGGCTCCCGCCGGCCCGATCGAGTCGAACAGACCCGTTGCCAGTGCCGAGCCGCACTGGACCGAAACGATCGATCCCAGGACCAGAAACGTCGCGCCCCTGGCCCGCGCGTCGGTTGAAGCGGTCGTCGCCATCGCCGGATTCTGATCCACCCGCCTCGCCCTCCCCGTAGGGGTAGGCAGGCAAACGACCGGAAGGCGAAGATCTGGCCATGGCGGTAAGGCGAGAGAAGGCGGAGCGGCTGGCCGACGAGGAGCTGATGCCGCTCGTCGGCGCCAAGGACCCCGAGGCGTTCGAGGTGCTGTACGACCGCCACGGCGGCGTTGCCTTCTCGCTTGCCTACCGCATCGTCGGCGACCGCGCCGCCGCCGAGGAAGTGACGCAGGAGGCGTTCATCTCGGTATGGCGTAGCGGCGCCCGCTTCGACGCCGCCCGCGGCAGCGTCCGCTCCTGGCTGCTCAGCGTCGTCCGCAACCGCGCGATCGACTTCCTCCGCAGCAAGGCCGGCAAGGCGCCGAAGCTCGACTTCGACGACACCTCCGTGTTGGAGCAGCGGCCGTCGGCGGAGCGGACCGAGGAGGAGGCGCTGCGGCGGGAGACCGCCGGCGAGGTGCGCGGCGCGCTCGGCAAGCTGCCAGGGGAGCAGGCGAAGGTGATCGAGCTCGCCTACTTCGGCGGCTTCAGCCACTCGGAGATCGCCGAGATCCTCGAGCTGCCGATGGGCACGGTGAAGGGCCGGATGCGGCTCGGCTTGGAGAAGATCAGGGGAGAGCTTGCGGAGGGGCTGGCATGAGCGCTGACGATCACACCCGCTGGAGCGAGGACCTCGCCGCTTACATGCTCGGCGCGCTGGAGCCCGACGAGGTGGCGGGGTTCGAGCAGCACCTCGAAGGCTGCGAGCGCTGCCGGGAGGAGATGCGCTGGTTCGAGCCGGCGCTGCAGGCGCTCCCGGAGTCGGTCGAGCGGCAGCAGCAGCCGCGCCCGGTGGAAGAAAGCATGAGGGCAGAGGTGCAGGCGGACGTTCTCCCCCCGTACACGCC
>JBQCEW010000344.1:0-4154 GCA_051959815.1 Solirubrobacterales bacterium | reverse complement strand
GGCCAGGCGACGAACGGATCGTCCGGAGGGCTGTCCATCCCCGCTGGCGAGTTATCCCGAAGGCCTATGGAGACCACCAGTGCGACTCGCGCTTCGTCGCCTTCTACATGCCAGGAATCGGGACCTGGGCGGTAGTCAGCGTTAAGGGCCAGCTCGCGGAAGTAATGGTCGGCGGGCTCGAAGCCGGGCGGCGACTGGTCCCTGAGCTCGCGACCGTAGCTCACCGTGACTCCGGCGAAGTTCGGGACGACCCGGGTCGGTTCCGTTTGCGGAAAGGGTTGGCCGTGCACGCGTAGATGGAGCACCGCTTGGACGGGATAGGGATGGCCGGGTTCGAAGACAAGGGCGGGGGGTTCGTCGATTCCTTGGAGATCGGCGACGGCGACGACCGAGGTGATGTTCACGGCGAGACCCCTACCCTTCGACCGGCGCGTAGCGGTGGTGCAGCATCAGGTCGTTGCCGTCGGGGTCGGTGAAGAAGGCCATGTGGCAGACGCCGGTGTCGTAGATGTCGTCGGCGAACTTGACGCCCTTGGCTTCCAGCTCCTCGCGGGCGGCTTTAACGTCCTCGACGTGCAAGGCGGGATGGGCATTTTTCTGGGGCGCAAACTCGATCCCTAACCTGGCCGGCTCCCAGAGGCAGAAGCAGGTGTCGCCGGCCCAGAATTCGTATTTGCCGCGGTCGTCCGGCCGCAGGCCGAGCGTCTCTACGTAGAAGGCGCGTGAACGCTCCGGGTCGGTGCACGGGATGCCGATGAAGTCGGTCTTGGTGATCATCGCTTTCTCCTTCGGACTGATTGGTGACGTGATCAGGGGATGCCGGGGGCGAAGCTGATCGACCAGATCTTGACGCCTGGGGCGGGGCGGAGGATGAGGTTGTGGGCCTCGTGGCTGGAGTGCTCGGCGAGGGTGCGCAGGCCAGGCACGGGGTCGGAGGGGAGCGTGCGCCACTCGCCGTCGATCTCGATCTCGATCTCGCCCTCTCCCTCTCCCTCTCCCTCAACCGTGACGTAGGCGCCGCCGGCCTGGTAGTCGAGCGCCAGGTCCTCGCCGTCTTCGCCGGCGATCCAGGGCTGCTCCCAGGAGCCGCCGGGGAAGATCTCGGGAGTGGGGGGGATGACGTGGGCGCCGGGGGCGTCGGTCGGGCGAAGGGGCGCCATCGGCTCCGGCAGGTCCCGCAGGGCGTCGATCTCGCGCAGCTCGGCCTGGATCGCCTCCTCGGTCTCGAGGTATTCGCCCTCGCCGAAGTGGGCCCAGGCAAGCGAGCCGCCAAGGCTCCAGAGGAAGAGGCTCGGCCAGCCCTTGCAACCGTAGGCGGCCCAGAGGTCGTGCTCGGCGTCGATCGCGACCGGGAACTCGACCCCGAGCTGCGCCAGTCCCGTCGCCACGTTGTCCAGCTCTGCTGCGAACGGAAACCGGGGCGCCTGCACGCCGATCACGCTCAGCCCCGCCTCGCGGTAGCGGCGATGCCACTCGGCGAGGTAGGGGAGGGTGCGGGCGCTGTTCAGCTGCGCGTATTCGATGAAGTGGACGATCGCCGGGCCGCCGGCGGTCAGCGCCGGCATCGACTCCGGCTCTGCGCCGACCCAGGCGAGGCCGGGCGGCAGGTCGGGCGCGGCGATGTTCTCGCGTTGAGGTCGCATTTAGGCCGGACGTTATCCTGGCCGCGGTGACTCAGCTCGTCACATTCCTGCTGCCGGCGCTGCCGTTGCTGGCCTTGCTGCTGACGCTGCTGTTCGGTCACTACCCCGGCTGCGAGGCGATCGTCCGCCTCTCCGAGCGGATCGCCGGCCCTCGCCGTGCCCGCGACGCCTCCCGGCGCCCCGCGCTACCGAAGCCGCCCCGCTCCTTCGCGCCCGCCGGCGGTCTCTTGATCGCCCTCGGGCACGCCCAACGCCCCCCGCCGCTCCCCGCCTGACCTAAGCACCCAGGCAATCGCGTGGTTCCTTATTCGTCCCTGAGCCGACAAAGGAACCACGACTTGACGACGCGCCCCCCAGGTGCGCGCAAAAGGAGCGCAAATGAACACGAGAACCGCACTTATCGGCGGCGCCTTGGTGGTGGTCGCCGTGGTCCTGCTGATCGTCCTCAGCAGCGGCGGCAGCGACGAAAGCAAGACGACCGACGCCGGCAAAGTGCCGACGATCGTCGTCGACAAGCAGGGCAAACCGGTCGGGGGGATCCAGGAACTCATCTACCACAAGGGCGACCGGATCCACTTCAAGGTCAAGGTCCCGTTCGAAGAAGAGGTCCACCTGCACGGCTACGACGTGATGAAGGAGGTCCCGAAGGGCGGCGGCACCGTCACCTATGACCTTCCCGCTGAAATCGAAGGCGAGTTCGAGGCCGAGCTCGAGGGCCGCAAAGAACAGATCATCGCCCTCAAGGTCGAACCGTGAGCATTCTCCCGCTCGCCCACGCGCTTGCATCCAGGAAGGATCTTCCGATCCCTGCCTGGCTGTTCGCGTGGGCGGCCTCGATCGTCCTCATCGCCTCCTTCTTCGCCCTCTCGGCCGCCTGGCGCAAGCCGCAGTTCGAGGACGAACGGAGGCGGCCGTTCGGCGAGCGGTTCTCCGCCGCGCTGCTCAGCCTCCCGGTGCAGATCCTCTGCGGGGCGATCGGGGTCTTACTGCTCGGCTTCGCGATCTATGCCGGCCTGCACGGCACCGAAGCGCCGGACCGCAACTTCGCCCTCACCTTCCTCTTCGTCACCTGCTGGCTCGGGTTCCCCTGGTTCTCCGCGATCCTCGGCGACATCTTCCGCCCCTTCAACCCGTGGCGGGCGATCGGCCGAACGATCGGCGGCGCCTTCAAAGGGATCGCGGGACAGCGCCCGGCACATCTCACCTATCCCGAGCGGCTCGGGCGCTGGCCGGCCGCCATCGGCCTGCTCGCCGTCGTCTGGCTGGAGGTCGTCTACGGCGCCAGCGGTGGCGTCGCCATCGGCCTCGAACCCCACGCCTGCGTCATCGCGGCGCTGGTCTACAGCGCCTACACGCTGGCGATGATGGCCGTCTTCGGCACCGAGGAGTGGTGCGAACGCGGCGAGGTCTTCTCGGTCTACTTCGGGATGTTCGGACGGCTCGGGATCTTCGGCGTGCGGGACGGGAGGCTCTACCGCCGCCGTCCCTTCTCCGCCCTGACCAACTGGGCGACGATCCCGGGTTCGGCCGCGGTGGTGATCGCCTCGATCGCCAGCACCAGCTTCGACGGCGCCCAGGAGGGCGCCTACAAAGACTTCATCGAAAAGACCTACGAATGGTTCGTCGACCGCGGCGTCGAACTGACCAACGCGCTCCACCTCACCGACACGATCTTCATGCTGCTCACCTTCGCCGGCGTCGGCATCGTCTACATGCTCGGCGTCCGCGGCATGCGCACGGTCCCCGGCGCCCCCAGCTTCAAGAAACTGCGCACAGGCTTCGCCCACACCCTCGTCCCGATCGCCCTCGCCTACCTCGTCGCCCACTACTTCAGCCTCTTCTTCTTCCAGGAGCAGGCGCAGTTCACCTACCTTCTCTCCGACCCCCTGGGGACCGGCCACACCGACATCTTCGGGACCGCCAACAACCTCATCGACTACAAGATCCTCACCGCCAACATGATCTGGTACATCCAGGTCGCGGCGCTCGTAATCGGCCACGTCATCGGCCTGATGCTCGCCCACGACCGCGCCCTCGTCTACTGGCCCGACTACCGCAAGGCCACCGCCTCCCAGTACTGGATGCTGGCCGTGATGGTTGCCTTCACCTGCTTCGGCCTCTACCTGCTCTCGCTGGGGAACGGGTAGAAAGAGAGAGGTGCTACCCCTAGCCCACGTCGGCCACTACCTCTGGGCCCTCTACGTCCTCCCGATCCTGATCGTCGTCGCCGCGATCGTCAAGAGCTATGCCTCTCAGCGTCAACCGGCGAACGCCCCTCCCGCGGGGGGCGACGATCGGGAGGACTCTCCCGGTAGGGAGAGCCCCCGATCGGAGACAGGACCCGCGGGCCCCTAGCTAAAGAATCTCGGCGAGGCGCGCCTCTAGGGCCTCGGAGATGCTGTCGCGGACGGGACCCTCGGCGAGGCGTTCGACCAGGGACTCGAGGAAGCCTTCGATGATCAGGGTCTTGGCGTCGGCGGCGTCGAGGCCGCGGGAGGTGAGGTAGAAGAG